>DAOTYR010000681.1:0-3289 GCA_034434655.1 Chloroflexaceae bacterium | reverse complement strand
GGGCCAGGTCATCAGCAGGGCCAGGCCCAGGTAGAGAGCCAGGGCCGACCCGTGGCGCGCCAGCGCTTCGCGCCAGCGGACGGTTCGTGGGGTCATAGGTCGCCCGGTTCGCGCAGCGTTAGACATCGTTTCGCTGTGTGATCGTCACCGCGAAGAGGCCACCGGCAGCCGCGCGAGACGCGGTGCGACGTACCATCTTGCGCGGCGCCTGGTTCCGTCGGGCTGAGGTGACCATCGTTCGCCGGGTTCAGCCCCCCTCCCAGCCTCCCCCCGCTGGGGGGAGGCGCCGGGTGCCCGCCCCCAGCGGGGGCGGGTCAGGGAAGGGGCGGTCACCGTGCCCGTGGAGCCGCGATGCGGGCGGGACGCCCGCGCTCCCAGGGCATGGTCATCGCGGCGTGGTGCGCCATGCGCATGACCGTCTCACGTGAACCTACGCTCTCGGAGCGGGGGGTGGGGAAACCAGGTTTCCCCACCCCCCGCTCCAAAGGACCAGGCGATGCGTTCCTACAATGCGCGGAGGAAGGGCGCCCGCACTGCGAGCGTCGCCACAATCAGCCAGCCCGTCAGCGCGCTGCCGGCCACCACCAGAGGGACGCTGCCGACCACCTGGGCGAGGCCCCCGACCAGCATCCCGCTCATGGGGCTCAGGCCCATCAACAGCAGGGTGAACACGCTCATCACCCGCCCGCGCAGGCGATCGGGCACGATCGCCTGGATGAGGGTGTTGGTCAGCGCCATGGTGGTCACCCCGGCCCAGCCCGCTATGCCGATCAGCAGCAGTGAGAGTGGCAGCCATCGCGAGGCGCTGAAGGCGATCAGCAGCCCTGGTTGCAGAAGCGCGGCCAGGCGCACCAGCCGTCCCCGGGGGAGCGCGTCGCCGAACTGCGCCAGCATCAACGCCGCGGTCAGCGCCCCCAGGCCGCTGACCGCCGAGAGCATCCCCAGGCCGCTTGCCCCAACGTGCAGGATATCACGGGCGAAGACCGGCAACAAGGGGATGTAGGCAAAACAGAAGAGACTGATCGCCGCCGCCTGGATCAGCAAGGCCCGCACCCGCGGCTCGTTCTGGATGTACCGCAGCCCCTCGCGCAACTGCCCGCGCCGCTGGACGCCGCTCGGCGGGCGAAAGGGCGACAGCCGCATCAGCAGCAGGCTGGCGATGACGAAGACAAAGCTCGCCGCATTCATGGCGAATGCCAGTCCCTCGCCGATTAACGCCACCACTACCCCCGCCACCGCCGGCCCTACCGTGCGCGCCGCGTTGAAGATGGACGAATTGAGGGCAATCGCATTCAGCAGATCCTCGCGCCCGACCATCTCCACCGTGAACGCCTGGCGCGCCGGCCCCTCGAAGGCAGTTACCACGCCCAGCAGGGTCGCCAGCACCACCACATGCCAGACCTCGATGCGTTCGGTGAGCGTCAGCCCTGCCAGCACCGCCGCCAGTGCCATTGCTACCACCTGGCTGACGAGCAACAACCGGTGTTTCGACACTCGATCAGTAAGGGCCCCCGCCGGCAGGGATAACAGCAGCACCGGCAACGAGGCTGCCGCGGCCACCAGGCCCAGCATCGCCGGCGAGTCGCTGAGCCGCAGCACCAGCCAGCCCTGGGCGACGCTCTGCATCCATGTGCCGGTCAGCGAGATCAACTGGCCAATGAAGAACAGCCGGTAGTTGCGATGGCGCAAGGCCCGGAAGATCGGGGGGAACCGGCTGGTTGGCGTGGAGTCCTCTGGTGTGGAGGCGCCGGTCGTGGTAGCCATAGCGGGTGGGATCACTCCTCATCGGCCAGGGCCTCGTAGAGCGTTTTCATCGCCGCGTACATCGCCGCCAACTGCTCGGGGCTCAGGTGGCTCATGCGCCGCTCGACATACGCCCGATGGCGCGGGCGCAACTCGTCGATCAGCGCCTTTCCCTGCGGCGTCAGTTGTACCAGCGTGACACGGCGGTCATGCGGGTCGGCGGCGCGCCGCACCAACCCCCGCGCCTCCAGCCGATCCACCAGGCGCGTCAGGTTGCTGTTGTCGGCCAGCATCTCGTGACAGATGTGGCTCAGCGGCACGCCTTCGACACTGGCATGAAACAGGATCGCGTACTGCGGGGTCGAGAGATCGTAGGGCCGAAACTCTTCGCGGTTCAGTTCCTGAAAGCGCCGGTGGAGCTTCAGGAACAGCCGGTAGGTCTCGATCTGTGGCGAGTCCTGGCAGGAGATTTCAGGCATGGGCCACCTCGGATAGCCATGCGACTGCACGGTTGCAACGCTCCCAGGGGCAGGGGCGTGGGAAACACGGATGTCCCCATGGGTCATCAGTTGACAGGACGCACGCGGTGGAGGGTGCGGGGAGACGCAGCCTGGACATGGGGGTGTGGCGAACGGTGTTGCATGGTCCCCCCTTGCATCGCGCGACCAGGGTTCGCGAGCGCAGTACGTCCGGGAGTTGCTCGTCCCGCCCCCTCTCTGCCCCTCGCCCGCCGGGGGAGGGAACCGCGCGCTTATCAGTGTACAGGACGGACGCGGTGGAGGGGTGCGGGGAGGCGCAGCCTCCCTGCATCCCCCTGTTCCCGCCCGCGGCGGCCAGGCGGCCTGGCGCACCACCCACGGCCCTCTCGCCGCGGGCAGGCACCAACCGGTTGGTGGAGGGCCTGCGGCCCTCTACTCCTCCCCGCCGGAAGGCGATCGCGTAACTCCTGTCAGTTTACGCGACCGTATTTGACTTGTCAACCATTTCGACGCTAAACAAGCGCCCCGGCAGTGGTCGCCGGGGCGCGGGGAGGGCGTGACGCCTACCAGTAGAAGGCGAAGACCCAGACCATCAGAACGAAGGCGATCAGGCCGGTGATGCCGATCAGCAAAAAATAGCTCGGAACCTCCGGGTTGTCACTCCACTCAGGCTGCATACAGCCCTCCTGTCCCATTCGTCGCGCGAACCTTTATGGCTATTGTACCGCTGTCCGTCGAAATGCGCCAGCGGTGGGCGTGGTAGGTAGGGCTACGTCAACGTCCGGTTGATCGTCCGCGCGGTGGGCGTAATGGTCTTTGAATACATAATCCGGTATAGGCCCGCAGGCGGCCTTCGCATCCCCTAGCCGAGGGCTTCAGCCCCACGGCCAGCCCGGCATAGCGGATTAATTTTTCAAAGACCATAACGCCTCGGCTACTGCTGCGAAGGCCACCTGCGTGGCCTTTGGAGCCCGCTAATGAGTTTTAAGGCATGGTTCAAACGCACGTGACCGTTTGGCCTCGACACGAGACCACGGGGGAGGTTGGGGGGGGGGGGGGGGGGGGCG
>DAOTYR010000680.1:0-7612 GCA_034434655.1 Chloroflexaceae bacterium | reverse complement strand
GGATAGACGTATGCGCCCACTGGTCCTGATAGGCGGCTACCTGACCGGTCCAGGCGATTTCGCCGGCCTGGCGGCGACCCTCGAGCAGCCGCCCTATGGCTATCGGGTATTCGTTGCCCCCATCGGCCGGCTGCGCTGGGCGCTGACCCGCGACTGGGACTTCCGGCCCGTGCTGGAGATCTTGCGCGCCACGGTGGCGCGGGCACGCGAGGAGACCGGCGCCGACACAGTGGATATCCTGGCCCACAGCGTTGGCGGCACGGTGGCGCGGATGTACCTGGGTGAACAGCCCTACCTCGGGCAGGTCTACGGCGGACGGCGCTACGTGCGCACCCTGGTGATGCTCGGCACGCCGCACCACAGCCAGGAGTACTGGACGCGCCGGTCGGTCGGGTTCGTCAACCGGACCTATCCAGGCGCGTTCTACGATGATGTGCGCTATGTCTCGGTCATCGGACGGGCCATCCAGGGCCATCCACGCGGCACCCTGCGCCAGCGCATGGCCCGCAAGAGCTACATCATGGTCTCGGGGGCGGAACACGAGCGGGCCTGGGGCGATGGCATCACCACGCTGCACTGCGCGGCTTTGCAGGGCGCGGAATATCTGGTGGTGGACGGCGTGAGCCATTCGCCGCTCCACGGGCGCCCCTGGTACGGCGACCAGATGGCCCTGGCCCGCTGGGGCCGCGTGTTGAGGAAAGAAGCCTTAACCGAGACGCCAGTTGTTTGAAATACCTCTCTTTTGTACTATAATACAAAGGCATGCAGACGACGCTTGTGGACCGCTACATTCTCTACGTGATGGCCCTGGTCAGCGGTGTATCGCTCGCCTGCTACACTGCGGTGGTGCGCCTCTGCAGCCAGGAGGCGCGGGAGCACCGGCCCGAACGGGCCGCGCTCCGCACGCGGCTCGCCAATCTGGCCCACGTGCTCGACTGGCTGATGAATGTGATGGTAGCTACGGTCGGTATCGGACGCCTGTTCCGTGAAGAGCGCTTCGGCGGCCAGTATCAGCCCCGCTGGTTGAAGGTCTACTTCATGGTCAGCGGGCCACTGCCCACCATCGGGATGGTTGGCGCGATGATCACCGGCCATCGCTGGGGGCCGCGTCTCGGCAGCGACCCGCTGCGCCGGCGCATCCATCGCGGCCTGGCCTGGCTCGGCTACGTGAGCTGGTGGTTCAGTTATCTGCCCATCTTCGCCCAGCCGCTGCTGAACCGTCTGAGCAACGAACGGAACGAAGCGGTGGAGATGGTGGACGAGGCGTAGGCCCCGCGACGGGCATCGAGCGTTGTGTAGCAAGAGGACCGACGGTTATGACCAGCTCGCAGACCCAGTACCGCTGTTTCCCGAATTGCCGCTGTATGCGCGACGACGAAGAACTCGCGCGGGGTGTGGAGCGGGCATATGAGATGGTCTTCAAAGGCACGGTGGATTTCTTCGTGATCAAGGCCGCTTCGGACCTGGGCCTGTTCGAGGCCATGGCCAGCGGCCCGCAACCCGTCGCCGCGCTCGCCGAAGCCACCGGCACCGTGCCGGCGCGCCTCGAACGGCTGCTGATCACCATGGAGCAGGTGGGCCTGGCCCGCGCCCTCGAGGGCGCCTGGCGCCTGACACCCTTCGCTGAGCAGTTCTTCACCGCTCAGGACCAGCACCGCAACATGACCATGGTGCCGTTCGTGAGCTACATGAGCGATCTCATCCAGAGCTACTACGCCAACCTCGCCGATGTGACCCGCGGCAAGCTGGATTTTACCAGCCAGGTGCCGCATCCGCCGCGCACCCGCGAGGATAGCGCCTTCTATGAGAATATTCATCGCTCCAACATCCACTTCGTGCAGAAGTTCCTGCGCGACAAGGCTCGCCTGGAGGGCGTCAGGCATCTCATCGACGTCGGAGGCGGCATCGGCGATATCGCGGCGTCGTTGTGCGACAAGTACCCGGACCTGCGCATCACCCTGCTGAACCTGCCCAGCGCCCTGGATCTGGTGCGCGAGAATATGGCCGCGCGCGGCCTGAGCGAGCGGGTCACAGCAGTGGCAGTGGATATGTACCGTGAAGCGTACCCCGAGGGCGACGCGGTGCTCTTCGCGCGCATCCTCTACCCGATGAACCGCCAGTTCTCGACGATGTTGCTCAAGAAAGCGCATGACGCGCTGCCCAGGGGCGGGCGCGTGATCATCCTCGATATGATCATCAGCGACCCGGCGCGCCCGAACTATGACTATCTGACCCACTACCTCTGTAGTATCGGCATGAACTTCTCGGTGCTGGAGTTCAAGGACCACGCGATCTATCCCGAGTTGCTGCAGGAGGTAGGCTTTGGCGACGTGACATGCGACGAGGCCTACGACCACGTGCTCTACCAGGCGGTGAAACAGTAGGAGGAACCAGGCGCCAGAGAAACGGGTAAGGCCATCTGCCCTTCGTGTTCGCCGGTGGACGTAGGGGAACGTCCCGTCCTGTGATAAAGAGCCGCCACGCCGATGATCACAACCTCTGAAAAGCACGTCCCGCTGGGCAAAAAGATCCGCGCGCATATAGAACTGGCCGATCCGGTGACGTGGATCTCTCCCTCAATCGTTACGCTATGCGGCGCGCTGGCTTCGGGGCAAGACATCGGCTTCCAGTGGACCAGCCCGCGCGACTGGGGCCTGGCGCTGCTGGGGGCGCTGATGTGCGGCCCGCTGGGGACGGGGTTCAGCCAGAGTATCAACGATTACTTTGACCGCGATATTGACGCCATCAACGACCCGGAGCGCCCTATCCCCGCCGGCCTGGTGACGCTGCACGAAGCGCGGCTGAACTGGATCGTCCTCGGCGCGGCGACGTTCCTGGTCTCGCTGGTCTTTGGCAACCCGCTCATCCCGGTGCTGGCGGTGCTGGGGATCATCCTCTCGGTGATCTACAGCATGCCGCCGATCAAGCTCAAAAAACACTACTTCCTCGGCCCGCCGGCGGTTGGCCTGGGCTACGTCAGTATGAGCTGGCTGGCCGGGCATCTGATCTTCGCGCCCCTCACCTGGGAAAGCGTCATCGTTGCCTGGATCAACGGATCGCTGGCGGCGGGCCTGCTCTTTCTGAATGACATCAAGAGTGTCGAGGGCGATCGGCTGCACGGGTTGCAATCGCTCACGGTGGCGATCGGGGTGCAAAAGACGCTGATCATCGCCTATCTGACGATCAACCTGTCCGAGGCGCTGCTGATGGGGCTGGCGCTCATCTGGGGGTATTACTGGGTGGCGGCGTTTATTCTCCTATCTATCGTGGTGCCGATCCGTAATCAGATCAAATTGTATCGAGAGCCGAACCAGAAGAACTACGTGCGCTATCTGCTCTCGAGTAATCCGTTTGTCGCGCTCATCCAGTTCGTGTCGGCGTTCATGGTCGGCGGCTATTTTGGATAAGATATGGTGCCCACCTGCGGTGCTGTTGGCGGGATGCGAGGAGGTTGCGCTTCCCCGCACATCCCCCAAACCGGTACGTACCAGGCCGCGCAGCGAAACCATGTCTTACGTTCTGGAGCGGGCGCGGGAGCGCCCGGCTGGGCGTCCGGCACACCGTTCCATCGCATAGCAGTGCTCTGCGAGCAGACAAGGGAGGTTGGCCATGTCGGAAACCACAGGTGAGGTGCGGGTGCGGACGGTTCGCACACGCAGAAGCGACAGCTTCATGGAGTCGGCGATGGAGTTCGGGGGTGGGATCGTGCGCCTGGGCTTCTCGATTTTCACGCTGCCCCTGGCGCTGCTGCCACCCGAATCGCGCACGCATATGCGCAACGCAACCCAGGAACTGATGTACGCCTTCGCCAGCCTGCCGCGCGATTTCGCCGAGATCGCCGGCGAGGCGATCGAGGCCTGGGCCGGCGAGCCATCGGCGCCGGCGGCAAGCCACACCAAAGCGCCGAAGGATGAGATGTCCACGAACTAGGAACCGCTCCGGATAACCCGGCCGGTGTCCGCGTTAAGCGACAGGGTTATTCGGACAGGTGTAGAACCGGCGCGATGTTTCGCGCCTGTAAAGGAGCACTTCTATGAGCGAGACAGGGACCAGCATCACGCGCACCGAACGTGACGGTCTGTTTGAACTTACCGCCGTGTTCGTTGGCGGGGCGGCCCGCGTGGGTCTGTCGATTGCCTCGATCCCCCTGGTCTTGTTGCCGAAGAACTCGCGCCGCCGCGTGCGGCGGGCAATGGCTGAAATCGCCCGCGCCATCGTCGCGCTGCCCAAGGAACTGGCCGGGGTGTCCGAGCGGGTAGTTGATGACATCTTCACCGGACCGCCGCCGAGCCTGCCCAATCCGCAACAGCTCGGCGATCGCGCCCGCGCCTTTACCGAGCGCCTGGCCCGCGCCGCGGACGAGTTCGGCGCCAGCGTGGGTCGCGCTGCGGGCCGCGCCGCCGATCAGGTCGAGCGGACCGCCGCGAAGGTGGACGAGTGGGTAGAAAAACCGCCGCAGACTCCCTCCGCATAGAGGGTTCGTTCGGACGGCAACAAGAGGGAGCGCACGGGCCAGAGCGCGTGGAAGCGTGGGAACCGCACGGGAGGATCGGTCGGCTGAACGCCGGCCCGATGCTGCCGCTGGTGGTTCCTGCGTTTCTGCGTCACCGGGGTTCGGCGCTCCCCCTCCCGGTATGGCGCTCCGGAGGCGGCCACGCGATGGTGGGGGGCGGTTTTTTTGATTCCTGTCGCGAAAAGCGTGGTATGCTAAGAAAGACAATGGTTGCGCCGGGCGGGCCGTCTGGGGGGCCGGTCGAGGGAGGTGGGCTGCGCCTCCCCGCGCTTTCCAGACGGGAACGCAGGTGTGAACCAGGTCTGAGGGTATGACCATCGCAATCCTTTTCGGCCTCTGGGCAGACATATGCATATCGTTATTCTCGGCGCCGGTTACGCCGGCCTTCGCGCCGCCCTTGACCTCGACCGCCTGTTGCGTGAGCACGGTCATTCCGATCAGGTCACCCTCGTTGACCAGCACAGCTACCATCAATTGGTCCAGGTGATCCACCGCGTCGCAGCCGCGGCCATGCCGCCTGAAGCGGCGATCTACGACCTGAAGACGCTGCTGCATCATCACGCCATCAATCTTGTCCAGGGCGCGGTGCGGGAAATTGTGCCCCTGCAGCGTACCGTGTGTCTCGAAGATGGTCGCACGCTGAACTACAACCGCCTGGTGATCACCCTGGGCGCCGAAACGGCCTATGGCAACGTGCCCGGCGCGCGCGAGCATAGCCTGCCCCTGCATACGTACCAGCACGCTCTGCGCCTCCGCGACCATCTGGTCGCGCAGTTCGAGGCCGCCGCCAGGTGCAGCGATCCCCGCGAACAGCGCATCCTGCTGACCACTGCCATCGTCGGCGGGGGCTACACCGGTTGCCAGTTCGCCGGCGAACTGGCCGAGTGGGTTGACGATCTCTGCGCCCAGACCGGCGCGCCACGCCGCGAGGTGCGTATCGCCCTCATCGAACGCACGTCGCTCCTGCTGAGCCAGTTCGGCGAATGGGCCACCCGCGCCGCCGAGCGCATCCTCGATGACCGGGGGGTCAGCGTCTACCTCAACACGATCGTCGAGGCGGTTGAGCCGCAACTCTTGCGAGTAGCCGGGGGGCGCATCCTTCGCGCCGGCACCATCGTCTGGGCCGGCGGCATCCAGGGGCCGCCACTGTTGCGCGCCTCGGGGTTGCCGGTTGATGCGGCCGGTCGTGTGCTGGTGGACCGCTACCTGCGGGTGCGCGATCAGGCGCTGATCTTCGCCGCCGGCGACTGCGCCGCCATTCCCATGGGCTATAATGGCGGCACCGTTCCGGCAACCGCCAGTTTCGCGATGCGCCAGGGCGAGCATCTCGCCGAGACACTGCTCGCCGAGGTGGAGGGCCGGCCGCCGCGCACCTACGAACCGCTGGTGCTGGGTGAACTTGTCTCGCTTGGCCATCACTATGCCGTGGGCAACCCGCTCGGGGTGCCCGTCACCGGCTATCCGGCGGTGCTGTTAAAACAGGGCGTCGAACAGTACTACCGCGCGATGCTGGAAAGTTCGCTCGCGTCATAGCAGGGTGAGGTGTCACGCGCCGCAACCCTGGCGGCACAAGGGGGCGCGCGCCCCGGGAGTAGTGGAATGATTGTTCAGGAAGAGTGGGTCTCGATTAACACCACCCCCGATGTGGTCGAACGCTATGTGACATCGCCAGAATTGATGAACCAGTGGCGCTCGCCTCAGGTCGTGCTCGAACCGATCCAGGGCGAGTTGATGAGCCCTGGCAGTATCCATAAAATGCGCCTCAAACCGCTCGGCCTGGCCGGCGCGGATTATACCGTCGTCGAACGCGACTCGGGCAAGATTCTCATGAAGATCGAAGGCCTCTGGGAAGGCACCGAGCTGTGGCGCTGGTTCCCCGACGGTAACCGCACCGTGGTGCAGAACCGTGTCGAGTACGAGGTCTCGAACCCGGGTCTGCGGGTCTTTGTGGTCGGCATCGGTCGCCTCCTGGCCAGCCTGGATATGCGCATCCAGCTCGAACGCCTGCGCCAGGCGATTGAGGGCCCGCCCCCCAGCATGGCCGCGCTCTTCGGCGGCGCGACCAGCACCGGGCCGCGCTCCCAGCGCATTGATATTGAGTCGTAGCCGTTCCCATCCGGTCTGCCAGGGGCACGGCCCCATCCCCGCTAGCAATCCTGAGGAACGTTACCTCCTCTGTGGGGCAACCGCCGGGTTGCCCCACTCCTGTTTGCATCACCTGGACATGGTTCACCCCTGCGTTGGGCACCCTGCGGCTCCACCGCACACCACGGGGAATGAAGAGCTTTGTTTTCTGGGTTGTTCCTGGGAGGGCTTCGCCCTCCCAAACCCTCCCGCGGGCGGGGGCGGCCCGCCCGCGTCGCGTCTCCGCGGGCAAGGTGACGGCCCCCCTCCCCAGCCCTCCCCCCGTTGGGGGGAGGGAGTCCGGCTCCTCCCCCCAGCGGGGGGAGGTTAGGAGGGGGGTCAGCGCCGCATGCGCGTAGGTGAGCAGCCTATGTTCACGTCAGGCCACGCAGCGCAACCATACCTTGCAACATTTATGCAAAACCCTTTTCCTCTAGCGAAAATGCGCCCCCTGTGCTAGTATGGCGTTGTTATACCAGCCGTCCATGCGATTCGCGCACAACGCCGCGATGAACATCGCCTGGGAGCGCGGGCGGCCCGCCCGCGTCGCGTCTCCGCGGGCACGGTGACTGCCCCCCTCCCCAGCCCTCCCCCCGCTGGGGGGAGGAGCCTGCTTCCCTACCCCGGCGGGGGAGGGTCAGGGAGGGGACGGTAGTATTAGGAGGGCCGCGCCCTCCCACACCCTCCCGCGGGGGTATTTTCTGCAAGGGGGTTTCCTATGGCACAGGAAGGTCGTCGGTTCAGTCCCCGCGATGAAGCCTATCTGAACAGCACAGGCTTCGAACCCTACATGGCCGCCGGAATGGTGTTCCTGGCGATCTTGACGGCGGTGTTCATCTTCAGCATCAAAATTCACTTCGCCTGGTTGTTCTGGCCGGGGATGTTCGTTGCGGTCCTCGGCGGGTACGCGACCCTCAACCGGCTCGAACGCCGCGAGTACCGGCGCAAACTGGCCGAACTCGAAGCTGAGGCCGC
>DAOTYR010000679.1:0-6069 GCA_034434655.1 Chloroflexaceae bacterium | reverse complement strand
CGGGCGGGGGGATGGGGGAACCTGGTTCCCCCGTTTTCACGTTAGTCCCATGGCCCGCGACTTGCAACGCCGGGCTGGCTCCCAGGGGCATGGATTACCCCCAGGCGTAAACAGTTACTGGTGCCGGGGCAACTGCGCCCGCACATGGCACACGGCACGATTGATCGCCACTATGACCGCATGTTCCCAGGCGCTGGCCGGAAATCCCGGCGAGGACGCCGCGCGCCGCACAACGTTGCTCGCGCCGCTGACGATCCGACCGGCGCGGATGGACGACATTCACGCAATCCTCGCCCTGCACCGCGAGGCCTTCGCCGACAAGTTCGGCAGCGCCTTTGGGCCGGGTGGCGCCGAACGGGGCGTGGCAGCCCTCGCCAGCGCCTGGCAGCGCCAGGGCGCCTCGGCCCTGCGCGGCATGTTCGTGGCCGAATATCAGCAGCGGATCATTGGCACGACCACGGTGCGCACCTGGGAGATGGGCGGCGACGATAGCGGAGCGGCGGAACTGGCCTTCCACGAAGAACTGGGCCTGTTCGGCGCGGTGCGCTCGCTCTTCGCCCTCTCGCTGCTCGATCACCGCATCCAGCGCGGCGAAGGCTTCGTGACCGATGTGGCCGTGCTGGCGCCCTACCGGCGCGGCGGCGTGGCCCGCGCCCTGCTGGCGCGCGCCGAACAGGAGGCGCGGCTGCGCGGGAAACGTTTCCTGGGGCTGTACGTCGCGGCGCGGAACGACGCCGCGCAGCGCCTCTACGCCAGCCTGGGCTTCGCTACCGTCCGCGTGCGCCGGTCACTCCTGGCCTGGCTCATCTTTGGCCAGGGCACCTGGCACTATATGCGCAAGGATCTAACGTGACCCTGGGGGAACCAGGTTCCCCCATACCCCCGCTTGCATCGGGCGGTGTGCCGCCCGGGGCGTGGACGGCTAACGTGAACATAGGCCCCAGGGGCATGGGGAAACCCGGTTTCCCCACGCCCCCGCCCGCGGGCGGGTTTGCGAGGCGCAGCCCTGGAGCAGGGGCATGGGGAAACCAGGTTTCCCCATGCCCCCGCCTACGGGAGGGTTTGGGGGCCCCCGCCGCCCCGTGGTACGAGAAGAGCCATGCCCCCGCCCGCGGGAGGGTATGGGAGGGCTGCGCCCTCCCAAGAACAATCTATCGTCATCCCGTCGGGGTGCCGCGCGAGCCGCATGGATGGCCGTTGTAAGAACTTAGCGCCCCACAGCCGCCCCAAAGCCCACTGCTGGAGGCGAACGTTGCACCGGCCCTGCCACATGGCGCTCGCCGGGACTCGCCACATCGCGTATAATTTGAGTTAAGACGCCATCAACGATGCGGCAAGTCGGAAAGGATGTCGGATGCACGTATTATTTGTGGACGACAACCCACTGATGCAACAGGTCATCAGCCGCTTCCTTATGAGCCAGGGCTACACTGTCGCCATCGCGGATAGCGCCGAGCAAGCCTTGAACCTCACCCGGCACGAACGGTACCATCTGGTCGTTATTGATATGCGTCTACCGGATCGCGATGGTCCTGATCTGTTGCGGGCCCTGCGCCAGGAACCGGGGATGGCGTCTTGTCCGGCGATCGCCGTAAGCGGCCTGGGCGAGGATGATCGGGAACGGACAGTACTGGCAGGCTTCGACGCCTTCCTCTCGAAGCCGATCGATCTTGACGAACTACTGGCGGCGGTGCAGCGCTACGTTGATACGGATCGGGCGCGGGCCTTCGGGGTCTAGCGTTTTCCTGGGAGGGCGTAGCCCTCCCAGACCCTCCCACCGGGTGAGGGGATGGGGAAAACCCGCTTTCCCCCTACCCCCGCTTGAGGGCCTAGCCCTCCCAGACCCTCCCGCGGGCGGGGGGATGGGGGAACCAGGTTCCCCCATTTACGTCAGGAGTCATGTAGCCAGCTATGCGCCGGTTGATCTTGTGGGACGTTGACGGGACGTTGCTGAGCACCGACGGTATTGCCGCCGAGGCGATGCGCGAGGCCATGCGCCGGGTGGTGGGGCCAGCGGCGCCGATGGAACGCACCGCCTACGCCGGCAAGACGGACTGGCAGATTATCCGCGAGAGCTTTCCCACCCTGTCGCCCGATACCATCGCCGAGCGCCTGCAGGAGTTCGGCGCAACCTACCTCAGCCTGCTGGAGGCCCGGCGCGAGGCCCTGGCAGCCCGCTCGCGGGTCTTTCCCGGGGTGATCGCGGCCTTGAAAGCCCTGGAGATGATCGGTTACCAGGCCCCCCTTACCGGCAACATCGCTGCGGTGGCCCAACTGAAGCTGGAATGTGTGGGCCTGACGGCCTACCTGGATCTGGCGGCGGGCGCCTATGGCGATGACCATTTCCATCGCCCCGAGCTGGCGCCGATTGCCGCCGCGCGCGCCGCGGCGCGCTACGGCCAGTCCTTCCACCGCGACCAGATCGTGATTGTCGGTGACACGCCCCACGATATTGCCTGCGGTAAGCTCAATGGGGCGCGTACCGTGGCGGTCGCCACCGGCCCCTATCCCCTGGAGGAACTGCTGGCCCACCACCCCGATGCCGCCTTGCCTGACCTGACCGATGTCGCGGCGGTGGTCGCAGCCGTGGCCGGGACCTAACCGTGGGGGTGAGAAACCGTTCGTTCCATCAGGTTTCCAATGGTTTCGTCGGGTCATTGCCCCATTCGTTCCACGAGCCGTCGTAGATGGCCACCCGCCTGCCCGTGATCATCTCCAGGGCCAGGGCAACGGGGGTGGCCGAAACGCCTCCGTTACAGTACGCCGCCACCTCGCGGCGCTCCAGGTCGTCCAGCGGCGTTCCCGCAGCCAGAAAGCGCGCCCGTAGCTCCTCCGGCGGCGCGAAGGTGTGCATGTCGGGGTCGAGCAGGCTCTGGTAGTACACATTCAGCGCGCCGGGGATGTGCCCGCCACGGGCCGCGCGCGACTCCTCGCCCCGGTACTCGGCCTCGCTCCGCGCGTCGAGCAGCAACGCATCGGTGTTCAGCGCGGCGAGGATCTGCTCGGCGGTGCGGCGGAGTTCGGGGCGGGGCCGGGGGGTGAAGGTCGCGGGCGGGTAATTGGGCACGCCGGTGGCAAGGGGGCGCCCCTCGGCCTGCCATTTGACGAGGCCGCCGTTCAGGACACGGGCGTTTTCAAAGCCGTAGTAGCGGAGCACCCAGAGCAGGCGCCCGGCGAACATCGCAAACCAGTCGTCGTAGGCCACCACCACACTGTCGTCGCCGATGCCCCGCTCGCCCAGCACCCGGGCGATCTGCTCCGGCGGGGCCACCTGCACCGGCACCGGGTCGTCCAGATCAACGATGTCGCGGGTCCAGTCGAGGTACACCGCGCCGGGGATGTGGCCGGCGGCATAATCGGCGTGGCGGGCGAAGTAGTGCGGTTTCGGCTCGGTGGGCGGCAGCACCAGGCCGCGCATATCCACAATGCGCAGGCGCGGGTGGTCGAGGTGTTCGGCCAGCCATGCGGTGCTGACCAGAGGACCTTCGGGCAGGGTGATCATCAGGACTCCTTGCTCAGGCGTGATTCAAACGCACATGACAATCCAGCCTTCAGCCGCGCCTCCCTCAACCTGCTTCCCACGACCCGGCCGCGCGCTCCAGGCGCGCCTGCATGCGCCGCACGCGCCCGGCCAGTTCCTCGGAACTGACCCGTTCACGCAGGCGTTCGACCAGCAGGGGGAAAGCAAAGGGCGTCGGGCGGGGCGTGGGCACGATGGTGACGCGCCCGGCGGCGATGCGGTCGAGGGTCGTCCGCAGGCGCTGGTGTTCGAGTTGCCGCTCCAGCACTTCGCGGCGGGCCTGGCGCAGCAGCATGTTGTGCGGGTCGTACTGCTGAAACACGTCGTAGAACAGGTTGCTGCTGGCCTGCAGGTGGCGGGCGCCGCGCCGCTCGCCGGGCGGTCCCACCACGACCAGCCCGGCCACGCGGGCAATCTCGCGGAACTGCCGCCGGGCCAGTTCGGCGGCGTTGAGCGCGGCCAGCAGGTCCTCGGCCAGACCGTCGGCGGAAAGCGCCTCGCGCAGGTCAGCTTCGTCGTCGAGGGGCGGCGGATCGGCGGCGAGGAGTTCAAAGCCGTGGTCATTGGCCGCCACGCTGAAGGTGATGGGCCGGCGCCGGGCGAGCCGGTAGGCCAGCAGCGCCGCCAATCCCTCGTGGACCAGGCGCCCCTCGAAGGGGTAGATAAACAGGTGGTAGCCATCGCGGGTGCGGGTGCGCTCGACCAGCAGTTCATCGGCGGCGGGCAGTCGCGACCAGCGGGCCTGCAGCGCCAGGACCGGGCGCAGGGCCTCTAGTTCGGGATCGTCGAACACACCGTCGCGGGCGGCCTGGAGCCGCTCGCGCACCGCCGCGGCCAGTTCGGTCGAGAGGGGCAGGCGCCCGCCGGTCCAGCGGGGCACGGCGCCGTCGGTGGCCGTGGCCCGGCGCACCCAGGCGGTCATCTCCTTCACGCGCACAAACTCCAGCACCCGCCCGGCGAAGGTGAAGCGGTCGCCGGGGCGGAGGCGGGCGATAAAGGACTCTTCGACGGTGCCAAGTTGTTCCCCGCCGAGGTAGCGCACAACCATGGCCGCGTCGGCGGTGATGGTGCCGATGGCCTGGCGGTGGCGGCGGGCAATAGCCTCGTCGGTGACACGGTAGCGCCCGTCGGCATCGGGGCTGACGCGGCGGTACTCGGGGTAGGCATCGAGGGCGCCGCCGCCCCGGGTCACGAAGTCGAGGCACCAGCGCCACTCCTCGTCGCTGAGGTCGTGGTAGGCAGCAGTGGTGCGCACCTCGGCCAGCAGGTCCTCGGGGTGAAAGCCTCCGCCAAGGGCCACGGTCACCAGGTGCTGGGCCAGCACGTCCAGGGGGCGGGCCAGAGGCGAGCGCGCCTCGATCCGTCCGGCGGCGATGGCCCGGCGCGCGGCGGCCGCCTCGATCAACTCGAAGGCATGGGTGGGCACACAGGTGGCCCGGCTGGGCGCGCCGGGGCGGTGGCCGCTGCGCCCGGCGCGCTGCAGCAACCGGGCGACGCCTTTCGGGCTGCCCACCTGCAACACCCGCTCCACCGGGCTGAAATCCACTCCCAGATCGAGGCTGGAGGTACAGACTACGCAGCGCAGGCGCCCGTCGCGCAGGCCGTCTTCGGCCCAGGCGCGCGTCTCGGCGGCCAGGGAACCGTGGTGCAGGGCGATCAGCCCGGCCCACTTGGGGCGCGCTGCGAGAAGCGCCTGGTACCACTGCTCGGTCTGGGCGCGGGTGTTGGTGAAGACCAGGCAACTCTGTGCGGCCTCGATCTCGCGCACCACCTGGTCGAGCATGCGTAGACCCAGGTGCCCGGCCCAGGGAAAACGCTCGATGGTTTCGGGGATCAGCGCGTCAATGACGATTGTCCTGGGCTGCTCACCTTCGATCAGGCGGCCGGGCGCGCGCGGCGCGGGCGCCGGCTCAGGCCCACGTACGACCCGGTTGCCCAGGAGCGTAGCCAGGGCGCAGTCGAGGTTGCCCAGAGTAGCGGAGAGGCCCCAGGTGCGCAGGGCGGGGCGCCAGCGGCGCAGGCGGGCCAGGGCCAGTTCGACCTGCACGCCGCGCTTGGAGGCCAGCAGTTCGTGCCATTCGTCAACCACCACGCAGCGCAGGCCGGCGCAGAGGGCTGCGGCATCGTCGCGGGCCAGGAGCAGCGACAGGCTCTCGGGGGTGGTCACCAGGGCCTCGGGAAGCTGCCGGCGCTGCCGGGCGCGGATGGCGGCGCTGGTGTCGCCGGTGCGGGTTTCGACCCGCCAGGGCAGGCCCAGGCTGGCCAGGGGCGCCTGGAGCGCGGCGGCCGTGTCGGCGGCCAGGGCGCGCAGGGGGGTGATCCAGAGCGCGCGGAGGCCAGGCGGCCCGGCATCGCCATGCGACAACGCCTCGGCGACGGGGCCGAACCAGGCCGCGTAGGTCTTGCCGGTGCCGGTGGCGGCGTGGATCAGCCCGCTCTCGCCGGCCAGATAGGCGGCCCAGGCCGCGCGCTGGAAGGGGAAGGGAGTCCAGCCGCGGGCGGCGAACCAGGCGTCGAGGTTGGGGAGCGGGGCATGATCGGGCATACGC
>DAOTYR010000678.1:0-3969 GCA_034434655.1 Chloroflexaceae bacterium | reverse complement strand
CTCGCGCCGGTCGTAGCTGGCCGTGCCGGGGGAGACCACCTCCACCACCAGGTCGGGCGGGCCGACAATGCGCTGCGTGGTGATGCTCGCCGCGCCGCCGCGCAGGATGACGATCAGATCGGGCTGCACCACCGTGGTGGGGCCGAGTTCCACGTCAATCGGCGCGCTGAAGACCCGCCCGTGGCCGGCAAGCTGAATGTGCTGCATGAGATAGTAGAAGATCAGGCCACTGGCGTTCTGGTGGTCCGGGGTGGGGGCGGGGGCCATACGCAGGTCTCCGTTGATCAGTTCGTAACGCTGGCCGTCGTCGGGGAGCCGTTCGTAGTCGGCGACCGTCCAGCGCCCGCCGGGGGGCTGGGGCAGGTGGGTCGCCGGCCCGGCAATGGGGAGGATGTCGGTGCTCATAGGCGTGTCCTGGTGGATAAAAGCCCGCGGGTTCCTTGACTACCTGCTTCTACGGTATGGGGCAATCTGGTTGCCCCCACACCCTCTCCAACCATTGTAGCATCCCAGGAGGCTGATATGGATTTCGCCGAAGAATTGCGTCTCTTCCGTGAGCGCTGTGGTGGAACGACGTTCGACGGGTTGGTTCTTCCAGGCACCCTTCAGGCAACCACGGCGGCGCTGCTGATCGGCGCGCTGGAACCAAAGCGGGTCGCCTTTTTGCTCACACCTGAGGCGCGGGCGATGCCCGATCAGGTGGCCGGGAAGCTTGGGCTTGATAGCGCGCCGCAGAACTGGCAGCGCTACGACGAGGATCATACCGATCCCTTGCAGATCTACCGCTCGCTGCGCAAGATCATCGAGGCATGGAACGATCTGCCCCGCGAGCGTCTGGCAGTTGATGTGACCGGCGGCACGAAGCCGATGTCCATTGGTCTGGCCAAGGCCGCGTATGTGTTGAACCTGCCCGCGCTGTACGTCGAAAGCACGTATGTCAGCGCCAACGATTGCACCGAGCGGAAGATTCCCGCGCCAGGCTCACAGTATCTCGCGCCGCCGCCCGATCCGTATGTGGTGTTTGGCGATCTGGAGGCTGCTGAAGCGGCCCGCCTATATGCCGCCCACGACTATGCGAACGCGGCACGGATCTTCGCCGACCTGGGGCGGCGTGTGCCGCCTCCCGATGGGCCACGGTATGCGGCATTGGCGCTCCTTGCCAGCGCGTATGACGCCTGGGATGTCTTCGACCTGAAGACGGCCCGCGACAACCTGGCAGCATGGCTCACCTCTGCAACCGGGGACAGCGAGCTTGACAAGATCATCACTGCCCAGGCGCAAACGCTGGAACGTCAGGAACAAGTCGCTCACCAGGCTGCTGGTCGCGGTCGCGAAACCCTCGCCACGCTCGCCGACCCGGACGCGGTGCTGGCGCTGCTCGGTTCGCTCTACGCCAGCGCCGGTCGCCGCGAGGTCCAGGGGCGCTACGATACCGCTGCGTTTCTGCTCTACCGCTGCCTGGAATTGATCAGCCAGCATCGCCTGGCCACCTGGGGGGTGTTGAGCGAGCGTCCAGAGTTTATCCAGGCACAACATCGTGTACCCGATCTGGAACAGCGTTACAAAAAGGTCCAGGAACAGCAGGGTCGTCGTCGTCTATTCCCCTTGCCCGATCGCGCCTTCGGCCTCTTTGTGGGGTACATGCTCCTGGCGGCGCTCGACGATCCCCTGGTACGGGGTTACGACATCGGGCGGATCGAAGCGCGCAGTGACGCGCGCAATACGTCAATCCTCGCCCACGGCTACCGGCTGATTTCGCGTGACGAGTATCGCCAGTTTGCCGAGGTGGTGGAAGAGTTGCTCGCTCGCCTCCTTGCGTTGCTGGGTCGCGATCGGGCCGTCTGGGAACGGACCAGCCGCTTCGTAGACCTTCCGTGGCTCACCGCCTCGTGATCACTCCCAGGACCAGCCGGCGCCTCCGGGCCACGCCCGTGGTCTATGGCAAGGACTTCGATCCTGCGGTCCCCTCAATTCCAGGAGAAAGCGTATGACTGATTCATCTCGTCGTCGTGGCGGCGCCAAGCGCGACTCCTGGCGCACCTTCCACCGGCGCCTGTTCCTGGTGCGTCGGCTGGTGCGTGGCCCGGCCGACGCAGCCACGCTGCTCGCCGATACGCGGGCGTTTTTCAACGCCAGCGATGATGTTGAGGATATTTATCCTCCCGACGCGCGCGCTGCGCTGCGCCACGATCTGGCCGCGCTCCGCGATGAATTCGAGTGCAGGATCACGCTCGGCTCCGATAGACGCTATGCCCTGACTGACTTTGGTCGCCTGGCGCTGCTCGATCTGCCCGATGAGGACCTGGAGGCCCTGGCGTTTCTGATCAGCAATTTCAGTAACAGTACCCTGCCAAATGCCAGTCGCGTGGATGCTCTCCTGGATCGGATCGTCGCGTTGCTCCCGCCTGAGCGCCAGCGCGGTCTGCCTCGTCCCGCCCGCGACGTGCGGCTGGAGGCGCCCACCCCTTCGCGTTCGGTCGCGGGTCAGACCCTGGAGCGCGTGCGCCGCGCCCTGGGCCGCCAGCAGATCAGTTTCGCCTATCGTTCGTCATTCGCCGAGGACGATAGCGTGGTCCTCCACCGTGTCGCGCCCTATGAATTGATCTTCCGTGATGGCCACCACTACCTCGATGGCTACTGCCACGACTGCGGCGACCCGGCGATCAAGCCGCGCTATCGCCTCTACCGGCTCGACCGTATCGTTGACGATAGTGTCCGCGTGCTGCCCGAGGCGCTGCCGCCCCTCCCGCCGCCGCGCCCGCGCTATCGCCTGCGCTATCGCCTCGGCCCCGCCGTTGCGCGGCAGAAAGATGTGGCCCTCTGGTTCCCCGGTAGCTCCGTGCGCTTCCTCCCCGATGGCGCTGCCGACGTCGAGGCCGAGACCGGTGATCTCTGGCAGGCGCGCCAGATCCTGCTGCGCTACCGCGAACACTGCAGCGTGCTCGAGCCGCCTGAACTGGTGAGCATGATGCGCGAGACGATCACCGCAATGGCGGGGCGCTACGCCGAGTAATACCATGTTGGATTGCGGATTGTTGGATGTTAGATTGCCGTATATGGCATCCCAATGAGATCTGGCGACGACGCGGATGCGGTCTTGTTATGGTCTTTGAGAAATTACTCCGCTCTCGCCCGCGCGGGCGGGCTTTGCATTCCATAGCCGAGGGCTTATGGTCTTTGAGAAATTAATCCGCTAAACATTGTCCTTTGGAGAGGGGCGTGGGGAAACCCGGTTTCCCCACACCCCCCTCCGAGGGCGTATGTTCACATTAGGCCCCATTCGCGGGGCGCACAACGCCCGATGCAAACGGCCCGGGAGCGCGGGCGGCCCGCCCTCGCCGCGTCTTCGCGGGCAAGATGCCCGCGCTCCCGGCCTATGTTCACCTCAGGCATGGTTTCAGCAGGGCTATGCGGTATGCCACCGTCTCGTGCCGAACCGCCGCCCCCTCCCTGACCCTCCCCCGCTGGGGGAGGGAACCCGGCTCCTCCCCCCAGCGGGGGGAGGCTGGGAGGGGGGCAGAACGCTGCGCACGGTGTTCACCTCAGCCGTCCATGCGGCTGCGCCGCACACCGACGGGATGAAAAAAGGTTCTTCTTGGGAGGGCTACGCCCTCCCAGGCCCTCCCGCGGGCGGGGGCGTGGGGAAACCCGGTTTCCCCACACTCCTCTCCGAGGGCCTATGTTCACGTTAGGAAATGCAATGAACCGGCTCTCCCTCGACGATCTGTTGCGGCTGTTTCTGGAAACCCGTGTGCCGGCGCTCTTTCTGATCGGCTCGCTGGCGCTGGCGACCCTCGGCAATGCCGTCTATGAATTGTTGACGGGGGTATTTGGGGCCACGCCGCAGTTTCTCATCGCCCTGATCGCCGGCGCGACGCTGATCTTTGCCTTTGTGGTGGTCGGGTTCCAGCGCGCGCTGAGGGCGCTGCGGCGTCAGAGCGCGACGAAGGTTGACCCGGATCGGCAGGC
>DAOTYR010000677.1:0-6266 GCA_034434655.1 Chloroflexaceae bacterium | reverse complement strand
CCCCAGCGGGGGCGGTCGGGAGGGGGGCGGAACGCTGCGAACAGTGAATCTCCTACGATAATGTACCGCTCAGAGGACGGCAAACGTTATGCTTTCACGCTGGTTGGGATTGCTCGCCGCCGGCTTGCTCCTGGCGGGATGCGCAACCCCCGCGCGCCCCGAGATCCGCGCCCGCATTGACCCCGCGGCGACCCTCAGCAACGGCGACGCGGGGTTCGCTCGCGCCCTCGCGCCGCGCCCGTTCGTCTTTCCGCGTGACCATGGCCCCCACCCCGAGTACCAGATCGAGTGGTGGTACTACACCGGCAACCTCTCCGCCGGCGAGCGCCAGTTCGGGTATCAGTTGACCTTCTTCCGCAGCGGGCTTGCCCCCCGGCCCGTCGCCCGCGAGTCGGCCTGGGGGGCAACCGGCGTGTACATGGCCCACCTGGCCCTGAGTGATGTGGCCCGGGGGCGCTTCTACGCCTACGAGCGCTTCAGCCGCGACGCCGCCGGTCTCGCCGGGGCCTCGGGCGATCCCTTTCGCGTCTTCCTCGAGGACTGGTCCGCCGCCGGTTCCGGCCCCGAGGGTATGACCATGCACCTGCGCGCCGCCGAGGGCGAGGTGGCCCTCGATCTGATCCTCGAGAGCCAGAAACCCCCCGCCCTCCAGGGCAATCAGGGTCTCAGCCAGAAGGGGCCAACTCCGGGGAACGCTTCGTTCTACTACTCGTTGACCCGGATGCTCACTACCGGTACCATTCGGGTGGATGGCCAGACCTACGCGGTCGGCGGGTTGAGCTGGATGGACCATGAATGGGGCACCAGCGCCCTCGAAGCCGGCGCCGTCGGCTGGGACTGGTTCAGCCTGCAACTCGACGATGGCTACGACCTGATGTACGCGCAGGTGCGCACGCCCACCTCGGTCAGTTACAGCTTCGGCAGCCTGGTGGACCCGGCGGGCCGCGTCACGCCCCTTGACCCTGCCGAGGTGCAACTGGAGGTGCTGGCAACCTGGCGCAGCCCGGCCTCCCAGGCGCTCTACCCCGCCCGCTGGCGCCTGAGCGTGCCCGGCCTGGCTTTGCGCCTGGAGCTTGAGCCGCGCCTGGCCAATCAGGAACTGCCGGTGTCGGTGGTGTACTGGGAAGGGGCGGTGCGCATCCAGGGCTCGCGGCAGGGCCAACCTGTCACCGGCAGCGGCTTTGTCGAACTCACCGGCTATGCCACCGGGCGGGGGGGCGCTCCTGGAGCGCGGTAGCGTATTCCGGCCGTGGTAGGATGCCGGTAGCATGGGCTGGCCCATATCGGTCACCGGCAGGGAGGCCGATCAACTGGACGTTATGGTCGTTGAGAAATTACTCCGCTCTAGCCCGCCTGCACGGGCGAGAACCGTCCATGCCGCTGCGCCGCACACCGACGGGATGAATATGAAGGTTCTTCCTGGGAGGGCTTCGCCCTCCCACACCCTCCCGCGGGCGGGGGTGTGGGGAAACCAGGTTGCCCCACACCCCGCTCCAAAGGACCAGGTTTAGCGGATGAATTTCTCAATAACCATGACCTGGCCCTACGCCGCCCCGATACCTGTGCACCCCTGGGGGCACCCACGCGCCTGGGAGCGCGGGCGTCACGCCCCCGTCGCGTCTATGCCGGCAAGCTGCCCGCGCTCCCAGGAAGAAAGGTGAACACGTACGCCACCCCACCGCACTCGACAAGTCGCGGGTGATCAGGTACAATCGCCGCGTCTATGAAACCCGTGCACGCACTCCTCTTGCTCCTGGTGGCGGTGATGCTGGCCGCCTGTGAGATTCAGGGCGGGGCCCCCCGCCCCACTCCGATGGCGTCTGAGCCGCTTGCCGTGACCGCCAGCCCTCCGGCGGAAGCGCTTGCCCCACCGACCATGACCAGCGCCCCGGCCCCAGAAACGGCAACGGTCACGCCACCGGTCGCCGAACATGTGGTGCGCATCGGGTTGCTCGACGATCCGGGCGACCTGTTGCCCTACCACGATGACCCTGCCGATGAGCGCCTCACCGCGCCGATCACCGAACTACTCTTTCCGTCGCCGCTGCTGGTCCACAGCTACACGTATACCACCACCGGCGTGCTGGAACGGGTTCCCAGCCTGGAGAACGGCGATGTGACGGTGGCACCGGTTGATGTCTACCTCGACAGCGCGGGGATGATCACCACCACGGCCACCGCCGTGATCACCCAGGTCCAACAGATCAGCGTCACCTACCGCTGGAACCCGACGCTGACCTGGTCGGACGGGACGCCGGTGACCGCCGACGACTCGCTCTACGCCTATGAACTGGCCCGGCAGGTGTACATGGGACAGGAAGCGGCGGGCAAACTGGCCTTGCTCGACCGCTACGAGAAGGTAGATGCGCATACGACGCGGGCGGTGCTCAAGCCTGATTATACCGATCCAGCCTATCCCGCAGTGTACTGGACGCCGCTGCCGCGCCACGTGTTGCAGGGTCGCAACCCGAACGAGTTGCGGGGCGGCGCTTTCGCCCGCGCCCCGCTGAGCTACGGACCATACGTGGTGGAACGACGCGACCAGGGTAGCGTGCGTCTGGCGCGCAACCCGTACTATCAGGGCCGGGCCGGGCCGTTTGAAAATGTCACCTTCGTGTTCCGCGACAATCCTGATCTGCTGCGGACCTCGGTGGCGGGGGGCAGCCTGGATGTGGCCCTGCTGGAGCAACCGCTGCCCGAAACCCTGGAACTGATTCGCGCCGACGCCGGGCAGGGGGCGCTCATCGTGAACGCCGTAGCCAGCCCGGTATGGGAGCATCTCACGCTCAACCTCGACGTGCCGGCGTTGCAAGACATTCGGGTGCGGCGGGCGATCGCCCACGCCATCAACCGCGAGGCCATGGCGGCCGAGTTGCTGGGAGGCTATGGCGCGGTGCTCGATAGCTGGATCGTGCCGGGACAGTGGGCCGCCGCGCCGCCGGATCAACTCACGCGCTACCCCTACGACCCTGATGCCGCCCGTCGCCTGCTGGACGAGGCCGGGGTCATTGATGCCAATGGCGATGGGTTGCGCGAATCGGGAGGCCAACCGCTCGTGCTCAATCTGGTGACGACGCAAAACTCGCCGCTGCGCCTGGCCACTGCCGAGCGGATCACTGCCGATCTGGCCGCGGTTGGAGTAGGCACATCGTTGCAGGAGGTGCCCACGACCGGACTGTACAGCGCCGACGGGCCGCTCTTCCGGCGCACCTTTCAGATGGCGCTGTTTGCCTGGATCGCCGGACCGGACCCCCGCGGCTGGGAGCGCTGGAGTTGCGTCGGCGTGCCCAACGAGAATAATGGCTGGACGGGCAACAACTTCTCCGGATGGTGCTTTTTCGAGGCCGACCGGGCCATCCGTATCGCCACCACCTCGCTGGCGCGGGAAGAACGCGCGGCCGCCTACCTGCGCCAGCAGCAACTCTTCACCCAGGAACTACCCGTGCTGCCCCTCTTCCAGCGGATCGATGTGACCCTGGTCGGCGCCTCGCTCAACGGCGTCCAGGCCGATCCAACCGCGCCGATTACCTGGAACATCACCGACTGGTCGCGAGCGAGCGAACCGGGGGCCGCGCCTCCCGGGGCGTAGACGGTGTGGTCGCCCCTTTTCAGGGGGGATGGAGCAGCAGCGAGCCGCGGGAGGGATGGATCAGCACCCCTCCACCGTGTACGTCCTGTCGTGTTACAATGGCGCAAGCTATCCTTATCATCTCATACCATTTCCTGTTGAACATTCCGCATTCGTCGAAGTGCTGGATCGCACGGTGACGCCCTGCAAGGCAATCCACAATCCAACATCGGCAATCCAAAATGGTATCAGCCGTCCATGCGGCTCCGCCGCACAACGCCGCAATGAACATAAGGTTGTTCTTGGGAGGGCTGCGCCCTACCAAACCCTCCCACGGGTGGGGGAATGGGGAAACCCGGTGTCCCCATTCCCCTGCGGGGCGGGGGCGTGGGGAAACCCGGTGTCCCCACACCCTCTTCGAGAGCCTATGTTCACGGTAGCCGTCCATGCGGCTTGCGCCGCACCCCGACGGGATGAACATACTTCCTGGGAGAGCTTCGCCCTTCCAAACCCTCCCACCAGGTGGAGGGATGGGGAAACCCGGTTTCCCTATCCCCCTGCGCAAGGGCTGCGCCCTCCCAAACCCTCCCGCGGGCGGGGGTATGGGGGAACCTGGTTCCCCTATGCTCACATTCGGCCCCATGCGCGGGGCGCACAACGCCCAATGCAAGTGGCCTGGGAGCGCGGGCGTCCCGCCCGCGTCGCGGCTCCGCGGGCAAGGTGCCGGACCCCTCCCTGAACCTCCCCCGCTGGGGGAGGGAACCGGGCGCCTCCCCCAACGGGGGGAGGCTGGGAGGGGGGCAGCACGCTGCGAACGGTTTTCACGTTAGACAGGGAGGCGCGGAGGGCCTGGCCCGCCGCGCTCCCGTGGTTCCGCCCGCGGCGCGGGCGCGCCCGGGCGCAGAGCGTATGGGTCTGCCGCCGTGGGCGGAACGGGAGGCGCTCCCCACGCCCCTCCGACGGGAACGGGGGGTGAACCAAGTCTTACCGACACACCAGCACACGAGGCCCGGAGGAACAAAGATGTTCGAATCGAAAGAGCAGGTACAGGCGGCACAGGAGCGGTGGGAACAGCAGTGTCTCTGGCCCACCCTGGAACGCGCGCCCGAGCGCCCGGTTCGCTTCATGACCACCAGCAGCGCCCCCGTCGAGCGCCTCTACACCCCGCTGGACCTGGCGCAGAATGACTATCTGCGCGACATCGGCCATCCCGGCGAGTATCCCTTCACGCGGGGCATTCACCCCACGGGCTACCGCGGCAAGATCTGGACGATGCGCATGTTCGCCGGCTTCGGCACCGCCGAGGAGACGAACCAGCGTTTCAAGTACCTGCTGAGCCAGGGGCAGACCGGTCTGTCCATCGCCTTCGATATGCCCACGCTCTACGGCCGCGACACCGATCACCCGCTGGTGGAGGGCGAGTTCGGCAAGTGCGGCGTGGCCGTCTCGTCACTGGCGGACATGGAGGTGCTGCTCGACGGCATTCCGCTGGACCAGGTTTCGACCTCGATGACGATCAACTCGCCGGCGGCGATGATCTGGGCGATGTACCTGGTCGTGGCCGAAAAGCGCGGGGTTCCCTGGACGCAGTTGCGCGGCACCATCCAGAACGATATCCTGAAGGAGTACATCGCCCAGAACGAATACATCTTCCCGCCCGAGCCGAGCATGCGCCTGGTGGTGGACACGATCGAGTTTGGCAGTCGTCACGTGCCGCAGTGGAACCCGGTGAGCGTGAGCGGTTACCACATCCGCGAGGCAGGCAGCACGGCCGCGCAGGAACTGGCCTTCACCCTGGCCGACGGACGGGCCTATGTGGAGGCCTGTCTGGCGCGGGGCCTCGACATCGACGACTTCGCGCCGCGCATCTCCTTCTTCTTCAACGCGCACAACGACTTCTTCGAGGAGATCGCCAAGTACCGGGCGGCCCGGCGCATCTGGGCGCGGCTCATGCGCGAGACCTACGGGGCGAAGAAGGAACGCTCCTGGTGGCTGCGCTTCCACACGCAGACCGCCGGCTGCTCGCTGACGGCCCAGCAGCCCGAAGTCAACATCGTGCGCACGGCCATCCAGGCCCTTGCCGCGGTGCTGGGCGGCACCCAGAGCCTGCACACCAACTCGATGGACGAGGCCCTGGCCCTGCCCTCGGAGAAGGCCGTCACCATCGCCCTGCGCACCCAGCAGGTGATTGCCGCCGAGAGCGGGGTGACCAATACGGTTGATCCGCTCGGCGGCAGTTACTTCGTCGAGGCGCTGACCGATCGCATGGAGCAGGAGGTGAACGCCTACTTCAAGGCGATCTACGACCAGGGCGGGGTGATTGCGGCCATTCGCAACGGCTACTTCCAGAAGGAGATCGCCGATGCGGCCTATCGCTACCAGCAGGAGATTGACCACCACGAGCGCGAGATCGTCGCCGTGAATGCCTACCAGACCCCGGCGCCGCTGGAGATCCCCATCCTGGAGATGGACCCCGAGGGCGAACGCAAGCACCTGGAGCGCCTGAACCGGGTGCGCCGCGAGCGCGACAACGACCTGGTCCGGCGACGCCTGGCCGAACTGCGCGCGGCGGCCCAGGGCGACGCGAATACCATGCCCGCCATTCTGGAGTGTGTGCGCGCCTATTGCACCGTGGGCGAGATGTGCGACGTGCTGCGCGAGGTGTTCGGGGTGTATCAGGAGACGACGGTGGTGTAGG
>DAOTYR010000676.1:0-1861 GCA_034434655.1 Chloroflexaceae bacterium | reverse complement strand
GCGGCGGGTTGCCCATCGCGCAGGCGCCCATAGTGCCCCGTCTCGGCCCAGGCGCGCGCCACCGACAATGTCCAGCCCTCGTCCCACCAGATGAGGCCCCCATCGAGGTTCCACAACCCCGCGGCCAGCAGCGCGAGGGCCAGGGCGAGCCATGCCGCCAGCCGGCGCGCGCCGATGCCCAGGTTCGCCCGTTCGAGATATGCTAAGGTGGTGTGCTTCATCGCCCGGAGTATACCCTACGCGGCGTACCAGCAAGCTATGGGAGGGAGCGTGTGTGGAGGCGTGGAGGTAAGGTATTGCCCCTAAACATCGTCCCCCGCAGATATGAGGAAACCGGGTTATGGTCTTTGAATACATAATCCGGTATAGGCCGCGCAGGCGGCCTTCGCATCCCCTAGCCGAGGGCTTCAGCCCCACGGCTAGCCCGGCATAGCGGATTAATTTTTCAAAGACCATCAGCCCGACGGCTAGCGCGGGATAGCGGATTCATTTCTCAAAGACCATTACCCGGTCCCCGTCCCGCTGCGATTCCGTTGGACGTCGAGAGGCGCAGGATCTGCCTCTGGCTACAAAAACTGAACAAAGACCCGCTTCAATGCTTCCAGATCATTCAGATTCTCCTGCAAGACGCGAAATACGATTGATCTGTCGATCTTCAAATAGTCATGCACCAGAATGTTGCGAAAACCGATCATGCGAATCCACATGTCTCGCATTTCTGTGCTGATCAAGCCTGCTTCACATAATCTTGAAGGGATGTCGCTGTACCAGTCCACCGTGCCCAATCCTGATTCTGCAATGACGTGGTTGCCCAGATCGTTCAGCGACTCGATTGCAAGTTGCAGGAATCGTTCCGCGCTCCCGTAGCGCTCAGGATTGGTCGCGAATTCGTCATACGAGTACCGTTGCAACTGGCGCAAGATCGCCAGATACTCGTCCAGTTTTTCCAGTCGTCTGTGGATGATTTCAGGTCGGATCATGCGACATCCTTCGTTTATACGCCTGACGCTGAACATCCAGGTAGGGCCGGAAATCGAGGAACTGGCGCACCGTTTGCGAAAAGTGCGCGCCATGATCAAAGTCGTCGGCTCGATAGACCAGCCGGTTGTGGCGCACAGCTTCGTGTTTCAGAACGATATCGGGCGTATCGAGGACGACCAGATCCACACGACAGAAACCGGCCCGCGCCAGGTCGGCCAGCAGATCGAGTTTCGGCACCGCGGCCGTGCCCGGTCGCGGAACGATGGCCAGATCCAGGTCGCTCTCGGCGTGCAGGTTCCCGGTTACAGCCGAACCGAACAGATACACGGCATGGATCTCCGGGTATTGCCCGAAGATGGTCGCCAGGCGTTCCAGATCTGGAAAAGGATCGCGCGGCATCGAGTGTTTCTCCGGCGCTGCCGCCGCGCGCAAGGCCGCGCGGCGCAACCTGCCTGATGCGAAGGGAAAGGGGAAACCGGGTTTCCCCATCCGCTCGCTGAGCGGCGGCATATTCGCCAGCCTTTCGGCGGTATAGAACATCAAAAAGTCGCCCCCATGCAACTGGGGTCGGCCAGGAGGCCGATCAAGAGCATAGCATACAAACCGCCGCTCAGTCCAGCGAGCGCCAGGGTGATGAGCCAGCGCCGGGCGGCGACCGGCGCCCGCCCGCGGCGGGGGCGCGTGGTACGGCTGGCGCTCAGGCAAACACTACCAGAACGCTGCAAGCTCGCGAGCGCTAACGTGAACATGGGGGAACCAGGTTCCCCCATACCCCCGCCCGCAGGAGGGCGCAGCCCTCGAGCAGGGGGGTGGGGAAACCCGGTTTCCCCACCCCCCGCTGCAAAGGACCGGGTTTAGCCGATTGATTTCTCAAAGACCA
>DAOTYR010000675.1:0-2335 GCA_034434655.1 Chloroflexaceae bacterium | reverse complement strand
TGATCATCTTGTGCCCTTTTCTTGCAAGGTTTCGATGAGGTTCTGCGATGGTTCGAATAGGGCGCCACCGGTCGCTTCGCGCCCGGCCAGGAGCCTCCCGACGTTCGCATTATAGTCCTTCGTGCTACCAGTGGAAGACCCAAAAGGCCTTTGTAACAATACTGTCAATCTTGCGCCCTCTGTGCTTACACCCGGTTCAGGTGCCTGATGGTCTTTGAATACATCATCAGCCCTCCATGCAGCTCCGTCGCACACTGACGGGATGAACATCCTTCCTGGGAGGGCTGCGCCCGCCCACACCTTCCCGCGGGTGGGGGTGTGGGGAAACCCGGTTTCCCCATCCCCCTGCGCACGGGCTGCGCCCGCCCACACCTTCCCGCGGGTGGGAGTAGGGGGAAACCCGGTTTCCCCATTCCCATGCGTGAGAGCCAGGTCCTCCCGCGGGCGGGGGCGTGGGGCAACCAGGTTCCCCCACGCCCCTGCGCACGAGCTGCGCCCGCCCACACCTTCCCGCGGGCGGGGGGATGGGGAAACCCGGTTTCCCCATCCCCCTGCGCACGGGCTGCCCCCGCCCACACCTTCCCGCGGGCGGGGGTGTGGGGGAACCTGGTTCCCCCAGGCTCACGTTATACCAGGTGGAATTGGCAATCCCGCATGGTCCTGCTCATCTCCACAGCTCGACAGCTCCACACAGGGCTTTGGAGAGCTGGAGAGCTGTGGAGGTGTGGAACTGAGCCAATGCGATGCCATCAAGGAGAATCGGTATTAGACCTCCTGGCCGCCGTGGGCAGACCAACCGGATCGGGGCGCGCTGCGCTCGCAGCGCCGCGCCCCAACGGTCACCAGGAACGGTGGCACAGCGAAACCATTGTCTTAGCGGTGCGCGCAGCGCATAGAGGGCTTGAGGTATAATCTGTCCGTGGCGCTCACCTTCAGCCGGGCTTGAGGACGATGCGGATTCATATCTCCTGGAAAGCGTTACTGGCCGTGGTGATCTTTTTGATAGCCCTTGGTCTCATGCTCCGCTCCGCCTCGCGGCTCTGGACATCGGAGACGCAGACGGTCGTGGCCGTTAGCCCGGCCCCTACGCAGAGCACGGCTCCGACCATCGCCGCCGAAACCCCGCCATCGCCAACCAGGCCACCCGTGACGACCCCTACAGCTACTGCAACGTTGGTTCCTTCTCCCCAGCCGACGCTGCCGCCTCCCAGTCCTACGCCTTTTCAACCACCGACCCAGGAACCGACTCCCGACCCTGATCCGCTAACGGTTGTCGCCCAGGGCTTCGGGCAGCGTGGCGGCAGCGCCAGCTACGCCTTCGTGGTCAGCAATCCCAATCCTAACCTGCTTGCCCAGAATGTGCGCTACCAGGTTGCCGCCTACAACGCCGAGGGCATTGTGCTGCTGACCGATACGGACACGATAGCCCAGATTGGCCCCGGGCAGCGGATGGGCGTGGCCAGGCAAATAACCCTACCTCTAAACCTGACCATCACCCGTATCGAGGTCCTGGTTCGGCCCGGGCAGTTCGTGCAGGCGCCGCCGCTGCAAGAACTGCCCGTATCCAATGTTGCCTTTATCCAGAGTGATCCGCCAATCGTCACGGCCGTCCTCTCCAACCCGCTGAACCGTGATCTCGCTAACCTCAGAGTGGTCGGGATCGCTTATGATGATGTCGGGATCATCGGCGGCGGCGCCATCGAGGTACCCTTCGCCCCGGCCCAGGGTCAGGCCCCGATGAGCATTCCGATCAACACCAGCCAGGTGGCCACCCGGGTCGAATTTTTCGCTCAGGTCAGCGCGGCGCCATAAGCCTGCCGACACGCATGGCACCGAGAGGAAGGCATGGTTCAAAACCCGCGGTTTGCGCTTGACCGTCTGGCGGGGAGGTGTGGAGGGGCCAGGCCCCTCCACAAGCTCCCCCGTAGTCCCGTGTCGAGGCAAACGGTCACGTGCGTTTGAACCATGGCTAACAGTTCTGTAAAATCGGCTATCTGAACATTTAGACGTTATTTAGGAACCCCCGCTACGCTATAATACACGCGCCACAGGAGCATAGTTGCCCTACATCGAAGACCCTCCCCCGCGCAGCCGTGCGACCAGATCGGACTTCATGCCCTACTGTCGGCGTCTCTACCACCGATCCACATATGAACCAGCAACCTTCAAGACCGTGGCGGAACGTGTTTCTGGACCGGGACGGCGTCATCAATGAGAACCGCGTTGACCACGTGAAGACCTGGGATGAGTTCCGCTGGTTGCCCGGAGCGCTCGAAGGGCTGCGCTTGCTGACCGAACACGGCTTTCGTATCTTTATTGTCACCAACCAGGCCGC
>DAOTYR010000674.1:0-3046 GCA_034434655.1 Chloroflexaceae bacterium | reverse complement strand
CCAGGCGCAGCGCCCGCTTCCAGGCTTTGCACAGCCGATGAAGCCTTTGACATTTACGGATCGGGGCGGTATAGTTGAAGCGCCAGATATGGGCGCGAGCGAATAGGAGGATCCCCGATGACCAAGAAGTGGGTGTACCTCTTCCGTGAAGGCGATGCCACGATGCGCGATCTGCTCGGTGGCAAGGGTGCGGGCGTTGCGGAAATGACGCGCACCGGCGTGCCGGTGCCCCCCGGTTTCACCATCACCACCGAGGCGTGCAACGCCTACTACGCCAATGGTCAGACGCCGCCCGAAGGAATGTGGGAGCAGGTCTTCGAGGCGCTGAAGGATATTGAGGCGCAGACCGGCAAGAAGTTCGGCGATCCGTCGAACCCGCTGCTCGTCTCGGTGCGCTCGGGCGCGAAGTTTTCGATGCCCGGCATGATGGATACGGTGCTCAACCTCGGGCTTAATCGGGAGACCCTCGAGGGCCTGGCGAAACTGACCGGCAATCCCCGGTTCGCCGCCGATGCGTACCGTCGCTTCATCCAGCTCTTCGGCAAGATTGTGCTGGGCGTTGAAGGCGAACGCTTCGAGCATGTGATGGATCGCTACAAGGGCCACGGCCAGCGCCAGGATACTGACCTGACCGCCGAGGAACTGCTGGCGATCGCCGATGAGTTCAAGGCGATTATCAAGCAGGATGTCGGCGTTGATTTCCCCGAGGATCCCCAGGAGCAATTGCGCGAGGCGGTCATGGCGGTGTTCCGCTCCTGGAACGGGCGCCGCGCCCGCGATTATCGCCGCATCAATAAGATCTCCGACTCCCTCGGCACTGCCGTCAACGTGCAGGCGATGGTCTTCGGCAATATGGGCAATGACTCGGCCACGGGCGTGGCCTTTACCCGCAACCCCGCCACCGGCGAGGCGGAGATCTTCGGCGAGTACCTGGTCAATGCCCAGGGCGAGGACGTGGTGGCCGGCATTCGCACGCCCCAGCCGATCAGCAAGCTGAAGGAGGAGATGCCCGAGGTCTACGAGCAGTTCCACCAGATTGCCAAGCAACTGGAGCACCATTATAAGGATGTCCAGGACGTCGAGTTTACCATCGAGCGCGGCAAGCTGTGGATGTTGCAGACCCGCGCCGGCAAGCGCACCGGCGCCGCGGCGGTGAAGATCGCCGTGGATATGTGCCACGAGGGCGTGATTGATAAGGCCACCGCCGTGCAACGGGTGGATCCGGCGGCCCTCGACCAGTTGCTCCACCCCACGATTGACCCCGAGGCGCGCAAGAAGGCCGCGCCGCTCACCACCGGCCTGCCCGCTTCGCCGGGGGCCGCCAGCGGTAAGGCCGTGTTCGACCCCGATGAGGCCGAGCATCTCGCCAACCTGGGGGAGAAGGTCATTCTCATTCGCGTCGAGACTGCGCCCGAAGATTTCCATGGCATGGTCGCCGCCCAGGCTATTCTCACGGCCAGAGGGGGCATGACCTCCCACGCCGCCGTGGTTGCCCGCGGCATGGGCAAACCCTGTGTGGCCGGCGCTGGTGACCTGCGCATCAGTTACCCCGATCAGTCGGTGACCGTCAATGGCGTCACTATCCGCAAGGGCGAGTGGGTCACCCTCGACGGCAGCACCGGCGAGGTCTTCGCCGGCCAGATGCCGACGGTGCAGCCCGAATTGTCGGGCGATTTCGCTGAGTTGATGGCCTGGGCCGATGAGTTCCGCACCATGGGCGTGCGCGCCAATGCCGATATTCCCCGCGATGCCGAGGTGGCGCGCCAGTTCGGCGCCGAGGGCATCGGTCTCTGCCGCACCGAGCATATGTTCTTCGAGGGCGACCGCATCGACGCCGTGCGCGAGATGATCATCGCCGATACCGAAGAGGAGCGCCGCGCCGCCCTGGCCAAGATCGAGCCGCTGCAGCAGGGCGATTTCGAGGGCCTCTTCCGCGCCATGAACGGCCTGCCCGTCACCATCCGTACCCTCGACCCGCCCCTCCACGAGTTCTTGCCTCACGAGGAGCACGAGATCGAGGCCCTGGCCAATAAGCTGGGCGTGGACCCGAAGAAGGTCAAGAGCCGCGTGGACGGCCTGCGCGAGGCCAACCCGATGCTCGGCTTCCGCGGTTGCCGCCTGGGCCTGATCTACCCGGAGATCACCGAGATGCAGGCCCGGGCGATCTTCAAGGCCGCCGTCAAGGTCAAGAAGGAGGGCGTTGACGTTCACCCCGAGGTGATGATCCCCCTCGTCGGCCACATCACCGAGTTGAAACCCCAGGAAGAACTGGTGCGCCGCGTGGCCAGCGAGGTCTTCGCCGAGGAGGGGATCGAGATCCCCTACCTGGTGGGCACAATGATCGAGTTGCCCCGCGCCGCTCTGACTGCCGATGAGATCGCCGAAGTGGCCGAGTTCTTCAGCTTCGGCACCAATGACCTCACCCAGACTACCCTCGGCCTCTCGCGCGATGACTCGGGGCGCTTCTTGCCGCTCTATATCGAGCGCAAGATCCTGCGTGACGACCCCTTCCAGACCATTGACCAGCGCGGCGTGGGTGAACTGGTGCAGATGGGCACCGAACGGGGCCGCAAGACCCGCCCCAACCTCAAGGTGGGCGTGTGTGGCGAGCACGGTGGCGACCCGGCCTCGGTGGAGTTCTTCCACAAGGTGGGCCTCAACTACGTGAGTTGCTCGCCCTTCCGCGTGCCCATCGCCCGCCTGGCGGCGGCCCAGGCCGCCCTCGGCGAGGCCAGACGGGATAAGTAGGCTCGCGCCCGGTTCCACGGCATGCCCGCAAGCCCGGCAGAGCGCAGCCCTGCCGGGCTTCCGCGCCCAAAGTGTCTCCGAATGCTCCGGGGAGAGCAAAGCCCTCCCCGGAGCGTCTCTGTTCACACGGTGCCTGGGAGCAAGGGCCGCTTGCCCCATCCTCCCGCCCGCCGGAGGGCCTGGCCCTCACGCAGGGGGCCGGGGAAACCGGGTTTCCCCAGCCCCCCACCCGGTGGGAGGGTGTGGGGGGCGCAGCCCATGCGCAGGGGGATGGGGGGACCTGGTTCCTCCACGCCCT
>DAOTYR010000673.1:0-22608 GCA_034434655.1 Chloroflexaceae bacterium | reverse complement strand
TCGGCGAGGGGTATGGGGAAACCCGGTTTCCCCACGCCCCCGCTCGTTCTACGAAGGAGATCCTATGCCTCGCGTACTGATCCTCTACGCCTCTCTTGGCGCCGGGCATGGCAGCGCGGCCCATGCCCTGGCCGCGGCGCTTGCCCGGCTCGGCGCCAGGCCGCGGGTCGAAGATGTGCTTGATTATGCCAGCAGCGTGGTGCGCGCTACCGTCACCCGCGCGCACCACGAAATGGAACTGAGCGAGCAGGGCCAGCAGTTCTACCGGGTGATCTACGAACGCAGCAATGAGGGCGACATCGCCGCGGCCTTTCGCCAGAATCGTCTGCTCGGGCTGTTGACCCGGCCCTTTCTCACGCGCCTGGACAGGCTGTTTGCCGAAGCGCAGCCGGACGCGGTGGTATCCATCCATCCCGTCGCCGGCTGCATCCTGGCCCTGCGCCGGCAGCAGGGCCGCCTGAACGCGCCGTTGTACGTGGTGATCACCGATTTCCTGGCCCACAGTAGCTGGCTGGCGCCCGGCGTGCGGCGCTACTTTCTGGCCAGCAGCTTTACCCGCTGGACACTGGAGCGGCGCGGTCTGGCGCCGGAGTTGTTGGAGGTCACGGGCATCCCGATCAGCCTGGACTTCGCCCAGCCAAAGCAGCGCGCCGAAGCGCGTGTCCGGCGCGATCTGCCGGTTGATGGCGCGGTGATCGCCCTGTTCGGGGGCGGGATCGAGGCCCGGCGGGTGCGCCTGGTGGCCGAGGAATTGCTGACAAGCGAGATGCCGGGCATGCTTGTGACGGTAGCCGGCCGCAATGCGGAGCTGCATGAGGCGTTGCGCGATCTGCGCGCCGGCCCGTCCATGGGTCTCAGGCGTCTGGGGCGGATTGACTACGTGGATGACCTGATGGTCGCCAGTGATGTGGTGATCACCAAAGCCGGCGGGCTGATCGTCAGCGAAGCGCTGGCGCGCCACGCGCCACTGGTGATCGTGGACCCGCTGCCCGGTCACGAGGAGTGGAACGCCGACTTCGTGACCAGCGTGGGCGCCGGCATCCAACTGCGCCTGCCGGAGATGGCCGCGCGAGCCGCGCTGGTGCTCCTGCAACAGCCCGAGCGTCTGGCGGCGATGCGCCAGCAGGCGGCCACGGTCGCCTTCCCCGAAGCGGCGCTCAGCATCGGACGCAGGATCGTCGAGGATTGTGGTCCGGCTCACGTATGCGACGGCGTTCACAACATTGACGGTTCGTAGAGAGGCGGGTACGATAGAATAGAATGTCCCATCTGACGTGAACATAGGCTGCTGGAGCAGGGGTGTGGGGAAAGCGGGTTTTCCACGCCCCCGCTGGCGTGAAGGTCAGGCCCTCCCGCAGGGGGATGGGGAAGCCGGGTTTCCCCATCCCCCCGCCCGTGGGAGGGTTTGGGAGGGCGCAGCCCTCCCAGGAAGAACCTAATATTCATCCTGTTCGTGTGCGGCGGAGCCGCATGGACGGCTGATGTAATGGTCTTTGAATACATCATCCGGTATAGCCCGCGCAGGCGGGCTTCGCATCCCCTAGCCGAGGGCTTCAGCCCCACGGCCGGCCCGGCATACCGGAGTAATTGTTCAAAGACTATACCATCGGCGGCGCAAGAGGCGGGTATATCCTGCGTTCCCTGCCATCTTGCGTGCCGGAACATGCGGTGGCGCCATCCTCTTCGGGTGGTGTGCCGAGGTGCCCTTTGCTTCCCGCTGCCTTGCAGGGGAGAACAGTTTGTCCACGCCATAGCCTGCTAGGGAGCGCCGGCGCCTCGACACCGCAAGGGTGGCTCGTGCAATGGAGCAGAGCAACAAGCGTATGGCGCGACGACACGGGGCGCGGCGGGCCGGAGTGGGCCGTTTCAGTTCTCCAGAGCGTCACGTTGCCAACCAGCCGTCACGGTTGGATACAGCGAAACGGTTGCTGGCGCGGTTGGGCGAGCCGGGATTGCCCGAAACGGTGCTCCAACTCGGCTGTGAGATGCTGGGCGCGGATCAGGCTGTGGTGTACCTCCTGGATGCGCGGCAGAGCGTCGCGCCGGTGGCGCGGTATCCTGCTGCCGCGGCCACGCACCCGGCGGACGCGCTCGATGGCGCCCGTCTGACGTGGGACACGCTGCGCCGATCGCTGCCGCAGTTCGTGGATTGCGCCCACGATGACGAGGCGCGCTGGGAATACTGTCGCGGCGGCGAGTGCTGGCCGATCTTGAGCGTGCCGTTGCAGTGGGAGGGCCAGAATTTCGCTGTCGTGCAACTGGCATATGCGCGCTGGCCGGGGGCAATCGCAGCCGGCACGCTGCGGCTTGTGCATGAGTATGCCGATCTGGCAGCGCTGGCGCTGGTGCAGCATCTGCGACTTAGCCCGATGGCGGGCCTGCCCCGACGAGAGATGGGGCATGGAGAGGGCGCCCATGAGCGCTCATATATAGCCGGCGTCTCAGCGGCGCTGGCGGCCGGCGAGTCCGAGCGGGAACGGATCGCCCGCGATCTGCACGATGGCGCGCGGCAGGCCCTCCTGGGGGCGCAGTTGCACCTCGCAGCCCTGGGGGAAGCGTTGCTGCGGGAGGATGCCCGGGCGATGGAGACGCATCTCATCCATGGGCGGGCAGCCCTCGATGCGGTTGAACAGGAGCTTGCCCGCGTTGTCCGGGATCTCTCCCCACCGCGATTGGACGAAGGCGATCTTGCCGCCGCGCTGCGTGAACTGGCCGAGCAGTGGGCTGCCGCGACGCAGATCCGCACGCACTGCGCATTCGACCCTTGCGTCCCCTCGCTGGAGGTAGCGCGGGCCGTTCCCCTCTACCGGATCGTCCAGGAGGCGCTGGCCAACTGTAGCCGCCACGCCCACGCCTCGAGCGTGACGCTGAGCCTGTTCTGCGATGAACGGCACCTGAACCTGATCGTGGCCGATGATGGATGCGGCGGGGCAGCGGTACGGGGCGGCGGTCTGGGCTTGTTGAGCATGGCCCAGCGGGCCCATGCGATCGGCGCCGAGCTCGCGCTCGACTCGCCTCCCGGAGGGGGGACCCGCGTGGTGGTCAGGTTGCCGCTTGACCGGCCGCACTGAAGGAGGCGCTCGTGATACGAGTCTTCATTGCCGATGATCATCCTATCGTGCGTGAAGGGATGCGCAGCCTCATCGGGTACCAGACGGACATGACGCTGGTGGGCGAAGCTGATGATGGCTCGCAGGTGCTCGCGCTGATCGCCACCCTTATGCCCGACGTGGCGCTGATCGATCTGCGCATGCCGCGCCTGGGCGGTCTCGATGTGCTGCGGCGCCTACGGGAAGAAGCGCCCGCGCTGGCCTGCCTGGTGCTTTCGAGCTACGATGAGCCGGCGTATGTGCTAGCCGCGATCGAGGCCGGGGCGCGGGGGTACCTGTTGAAGCACAGCGCCTATGCGGCCATCCTCGATGCCATCCGCGCCGTGGCGCGCGGCGAGCATGTCGTCTCGCCGGCTCTGGTGGGAACCCTGTTCACCAGCGTGGCGGACCTGCGGCGGGAGCGGGTGCGCCAGGAAGCAGGCGGTGATGCTAGCGCCTTGCGCATGCTGCGGGCCCTGGCCGATGGCGCGACTACCTCCGAGATTGGCTCGATGCTGCACATCAGTGATGTCACCGTCAAACGACGCATTCAGGAACTCACCGACCTGCTGGGGGTGCGCAATCGGACGCAACTGGTCGCCGAGGCGATGCGGCGCGGCTGGATTTGACGCGCGCGCAATCGCGCAGTCCCGTTGCCGGTAGTACGTGTTCACGTGTCTCCTGGGAGCGCGGGCAGCTTGCCCACGGAGACGCGAGATTGAGGGCAGGACGTCCTCGCTCCCAGGCGCGGGTGTTACCCCAGATGTCCATGCGGCTACGCCGCACAACGCCGCAATGAACATACGATTGTTCTTGGGAGGGCTACGCCCTCCCAAACCCTCCCACCGGGTGGGGGGATGGGGAAACCCGGTTTCCCCACACCCCTCGCCGAGGGCGTATGTTCACGCCAGGAGCGAACAGGTGCGGCCGGCGCTCGCCCCAGGCAACGTGACCCCTTCGGATCACCAGATTGACCCCTCCGGATCTTCCCTCCTGGCCGATCAGACGACTATGCTGATCAAGTCCCGAGTGGATGGTGAATATCCGATGGTATGGAGGGCGATCGATGGAAGATCAAGGAGTCACTCCCCCGGACGAGGTTGCCGGGGCGCAACAACCGCGTCTCGGCCGGCGTAGCTTCCTCAAACTCGGATCGGTTGGCAGCGCGGCTGCAGTGCTGGCGGCCTGCTCCGCGCCTCCCGCTCCCCCCACGGCGGTTCCCCCGACCGCCGCGGCGCCTGCGGCGCCCCCCACCCCCGTCGCCGCAACCGAACCCGTCTCCGCGCCGCTGGTCAGCGATCTTTTGCCCTATCCGCGGTTGAAGATCGCCACCCTTGGCGATCTTCAAAAGGGTGTATTCAGCACCAATTATCCTGATCAATTTTCCTTAGTTCATGTGCTCAAACTGGGAACGAAAACGGTGGGAGGCGTCGGTCCGGACGAGGATATCGTCGCCTACAGCGGGCTGTGCACCCACATGGGCTGCCCGGTGAGCTATGACCCGGCGACCAGAGTGTTTATGTGTCCCTGCCACTACAGTTACTTCGACGCCGCCGCCGACGCGATGTTGATCAGCGGCCCGGCCACGCAACATCTGCCGCGGGTTGTGCTGGAAGTGGATGGACAGGACATTTACGCGGTCGGCGTGCAGGGGTTGATCTATGGCCGGCCGCATAATCTGAGCCTGACTAAACTGTAGGAGGAGTCACTATGCCTGTGCATCGTCCGGCGGATCGGCTGGCGCTGCCCCCCGCCGACGCCGAGAAGTTTCAGACCGTGTGCCACTACTGCATTGTCGGCTGTGGCTACCACGTCTACAAGTGGCCCGAAGGTCAGGCAGGCGGGCTGCGGCCCGAGGAAAACGCGCTGGGAGTAGATTACACCCGGGCGGTGGCGCCCCTGAGCGCAGACTGGATCGCGCCGGCGCACCATGCGGTGATCACCGAGCGCGATGGCCGGCGCTTCAACGTTGCCATTGTGCCCGACAAGGAGTGTGTGGTCAACAAGGGCAACCATTCGGGCCGCGGCGGCACCCTCGGCGCCAGCCTGTACCGGCCCGATGGCCCCACCCGAGCCCGCCTGACCCATCCCCTGGTCTACCGCGCTACCGATCAGGCTATCACCACCTGGGATGATGCGCTCGATCTGACCGCGCGGGTTATCTATGGAAGCATCCAGCGCGATGGCAAGGATTCGATCTTCATGAAGATCTTCGATCACGGCGGCGGCGGCGGCGGGTTCGAGAATAACTGGGCCGTCGGCAAGTTCTTCTTCGAGGCCGTGCAGACGGTCAACTGTTCGATCCACAACCGGCCCGCCTATAACTCGGAAGTGCACGCCTCGCGCGATATGGGCGTGCCCGAGTTGAACTACGCCTATGTGGACGCCGAACTGACCGATACCATCGTGCTGTGGGGCTGCAACTCCTACGAAACCCAGACCAATTTCTACCTGGTCCACATGTTGCCGAACCTGCAAGGGGTCACGGTGAAGGACAAGGAAGCCGCCCGTCCGGGTGAACCGGTGGGGCCGGGGCGCATGATCATCATTGACCCGCGCCGCACGGCGACGGTGGTGGTGAGCGAGCAGGCCGGCGGCAAGGAGCGGGTGCTGCACCTGCAACTCAACCCCGGCACCGACATTGCCCTGGCCAATGCGCTGGCACGGATCATCTACGAGCGCCGCTGGCACGATACAGACTTCCTCGCCAACCGCGTCGAAGCCGAGACGGTGCAGCCGTTCCTCGACCAGAGCCTGCAGATGGGCAAGAGCCTGGACGAGGTGCTGGCCGAGACGGAACGTATTACCGGCCTCTCGCGGGCGCAACTCGAGCAGGCGGCGAGCTGGATCGCCGAAACGAAGAGCGATGGCAGCCGTCCGCGGGCGATGTTCCTGTACGAGAAGGGCATCATCTTCGGCCTGAAGAACTACCAGAACGTGGGCAGCGTCGTCAATCTGGCTCTGTTGACCGGCAACTTCGGCAAGCCCGGCACCGGTTGCGGGCGGATGGGGGGCCACCAGGAGGGCTACGTGCGGCCGGGCTATGGCGGGTCGCGCCCCGCTCCGTACATTGACGATCTGTTGAGCCAGGGGCAGGGCAATGTCTTCTACGTGGTCGGCTGCAATCCCGCCGTGACCACCCTCAATGCCCAGCGCATGCGCGAGACCTTGCAGACCCGCGGCAAGCTGGTGCGTGATGCGCTGGACGCCAACTTCGCCGCCGACAATGCCGCCAGGGCCCGGGCGGTGCTCGAGGCCATTGACCAGGGGGGCCTGTTCATCATCGTTCAGGATATCTATCCCATCCAGACGGCGCATTTCGCGCATGTGGTCTTTCCGGCGGCGGCCTGGGGCGAAAGCCCGCTCACCTCGATCAACGGCGAGCGACGGCTGCGCCTGTTTGAGCAGTTCATGGACCCGCCCGGGGTCGCTGAACCGGACTGGAAGATCTTCGGCATGCTGGCGCAGCGCATCAAGGCCCTGGCCGAAGCCGATGGCAATGCGGATCTGGCCCGGCGTTTCAGCGGCTTCGAGTGGCAAAGCGCCGAAGAGGTCTTTCTGGAGGGCGGCGAGTCGTTCGCCGATGGCGTGAAGGCCAGCACCGAGCGCTACAAGGGGGTGGACTATGCCTTCCTCAAGGCGGCGGGCAATAACGGCATCCAGACCCCGGTCACGATCGTGAATGGCAAACCGGTCGGTCGGGTGCGCTACTTCGAGAACGGCGAACCGTTCTACACCGAGAGCGGCAAGGCCAGACTCCTGCCCACCCCCTGGCCTGGCTTCCCCGCCGTCCTGCAGGCCCAGATTGACAAATACCCCTACTTTCTCACCAACGGGCGCAACAATACCTGGCAGACGCTGTATAACGATCTGCACATCCCTTTCCACGCCGAACGGACGCCTATGCCCTACATCGAGATCAGCGCCGAAGACGCCAGGAAAGAGGGCCTTACAGCAGGCGACATCGTGCAACTCTACAACGACTACGGCGAGGCCACGGCCTACACCGTGATCAGCACCAGCGTTAAACCCGGCACGATCTTCATGCTCTTCGCCCATCCCCGTTCCACGTCCAACAGTCTGACCACGCCCTACGTTGACCCGGAGGTGGTTATTCCGAACTATAAAGGGAGCGCGGTCGGCCTACGCAAGCTCGGGCGCCTGGAGGACCTCGACGCGCGGTTGACCTACTATCCGACGAATTTTGAAACGGTCGCCTGAGTGGTTCGGCAACCATCCGCCCCCCTTCTCTAACCCTCCCCCCTGGACGAGGGAACCGCACCTCCCCCGGGGGGAGGCGGGGAGGGGGGCGGAACGCTGCGCACCGTACATCGAACCTTCCTCAGTCGCGTCTCCGCAGGCAAGCTGCCCGCGCTCCCAGGAGACATGTGAACACGTATGATCGAGCGTTCGAGCTTGAGCGTTGCTTCACACCTCCACAGCTCCACAGCACCGATCTGGAGCGCTGAAGAGCTGTGGAGCTGAAGGAGGGATTGTCACGTGAGTTTGAACCATGTCTTACAACGAAAGCCAGACTCCATGACCCTGTTGATCAGTTCAACGCCGCTGCGCGAGACACTGGAGCAATCCGCGGCCATGCACCGGCACCTCTGCCCGCGCCAGGTGCTCGGCGCGCGCATGGGGATGTACGCCGGCGAACTGCTGGGCCTGGCATTGCCCCGGACCGACAAGCGCCTGTTTGTTGTTGTGGAGACCGACGGCTGTTTTGCCGATGGGGTCAGCGTTGCGACGGGGTGCTGGCTGGGCCGCCGCACGCTGCGCCTGATCGATCTGGGCAAGGTTGCGGCGACTTTCGTGGATATGCGCACCGAACGCGCCTTCCGCCTGCATCCCCACCCCCAGGCCCGGGCGCTGGCCCGTTCCTACGCGCCGAACGCCCGGAGCCGCTGGCACGCCTATCTCGAAGCCTACCAGATCATGCCGATCACCGAACTGCTGGTGGCGCGCCCCGTCACCCTGACGCTGGATCTGGCGGCGCTGATCGGGCGCAACGGCATCCGCGCGCAGTGCGCGCAGTGTGGCGAGGAGGTCATCAACCAGCGCGAAGTGGCGCGCGAGGGGCGTATCCTGTGCCCGTCCTGCGCCAGCATCGGGGCCTATTGGGCCGCGCCCGATGAAGCCCCGGAGACGCTCGATCTGTCGCGTGAGGTTGAGCCACGCTACGAGGTGGTGCCGGCGGTGCGTCTGAATCGGCTCTGAGCCAGGAGGGCCAGGCGTCATCGGCTGGCATCGCGGCCCCAGGAAGGGCGCCGACCAGGCGCTGCTCCTGACGTCGTCTAACCGGCACGAGAGATTGAGCCGGGGAAGGCGGGCTTCCCCGGCTTATTTGCTATAGGACCCGTTGTATCCTCCGTCCGGGTGTGCTACGATGGAGGCGCTCCATTGGTTACGCACGCTCGCTTCTATGCGCAAGACGGAACATGCAACGTTTGGGAGCGCGCCGCGGGTCGCGCTCTGGGCAGGCATCGCGCTGACGCTGATCGGTCTGGCCTGCCGCTACCTGATCGGCGCGCGAGGGTTCGATTCGGTGACGCCGTTGCTGTTCGGCATGCCCATCGCCTTGCTGGGAGTGGTGGCACTGGAGCCGCAGTATGCCCGGCGGGCGATGCAGAGCATCGCGATCCTGTCGCTGCTCGGCGCGCTGGCGACGCTGCACGTGCTGCCGGCGCTGGATGATGCGCTCCAGGGCAAACCGTTGCCGGGCAACGTCGCCGTCGTTCTGGCCAACGGGGCCATGCTGCTGCTCTGCGGGTTGCTGCTGATCGTCTGCAGCGTTGCGTTTCTCAGCGTCTGGTGGAAGCGGAGACAGCGGTAAGATGAAGAAGGCTATGCGTCCCGCCCGTGCCTCACGTCCACTTCTCACTGAAACCCAGGGCGAAGGCGCGGGCGATTACCTCGAGGGTGGCCGAGGCGGAAAGCGCCAGCGCGGAGTGTTGCAGCGTCTCGTAGTAAGCCGGCAGCCGCTGCGGGCGTCCTGCCACCGCTGCGGCGATCTGGGCCGCCGCGCTGGCAAAGATCTCGGGCAGGCAGCTCTGCGGCAAGACGCCCCATCCAACCTGGTCGCGCAGGTGCAGCAGGGCCGCCACGGCGGCCACCGTCGGCGGGTCGTTCAGCACGACCTGCAGGTTGCGCGCCAGGAGGTGCGCGTCATCCTCGTTCAGATGGGCGCGGATGGCGGCACTGAAGGTCTCCTCGCGAGCGCCCAGGCGCCGGAGCAGGGCCAGCGCGCTGCACTGGCCGGCGGGCGAGAGGCCGTTCTGCCGCGCCAGGGCCTGGCGCAGGGCCGTCTGCACGCTGCGGGCGATCAGTTCGCCCAGGCGGGTGTGCTTGCCCGCCCCGGTGAGCGGTGCGCCGTCGAGCCGGGCGGCGATGGCGATCTGGTCGGTGCCGGTGCCGGTCGCCAGGCCGTCGGAGTAGCACGAGGGTACGTTCAACTCCTGGAGCACCGTCGTTTTGGCCTCGGTCGCCAGCGTCACCGCCTCAACCAGCGCGCCGGGGCGCAGTTCCCGGCTGATGCAGAGCATGATCACGATCGTGCCGCCATGCGGCGCATGGACGTAGCGCCCGTCTTCTTCATGGTAGGCGGCGGGATCGCCGGCGCGCCCCGCGTTCGTCTCTACGCCGGCGGTGACCACAGCGACGACTTCCATGTCACGGAAGCGTTCATGGGCCATGCCGGCAGTATGCATGTTGGCCGCCGTGCCCATCGTGGCGCAGCGTTCGGCGGGCAGGCCGTGGCGGGAGGCGATCAGCTCGCGGTAGGCGTCGGGCTGGTGGACCGCCAGCCTGTGGATCGTATCGCTCAGCCGGTGTCCCTGCGGTTCGCAGGACTGGTGGTTGTAGAGGCACTCCAGGTCGTCGCGGATGCCGCCCGCGCTGCTGCGGCAGGTGGAGATGACCCGGTGCGGCTGGAGGAAGCGCACGTAGATGATCTTGTCGGCGCGGTGGATCTCCACACCATCGTAGTAGCGTGCCAGCAGCATAGAGTATCCCGCACGTATTCGCTATTCGCTATTCGCTATTCGCTTCGCTCCTCGAGATCGCCCTCGATCTCCAGGTAGATCTGGCGCAGGCGGTCACGCAAGGCCGCGTCGGCCTGCCACATCCCCCGGCTAATGGCTTCGAGCAGCCGCTCCAGAATGCTGTGCAAGGCGTGGGGGTTGACCTCGCGCATCCACTGGCGCATGGCCTCGTCAAGGGCGTAGCGGCGGGCCATGTCTTCGTACATCCAGTCTTCGACCACGTCGCCCACAGCGTCCCAGATAAAGGCGTTGTCCACCGTGTGGGCCATGTCGCCGGCGCCTTTGAAGCCATGCCGCTGGAGACCGGCGATCCATTTGGGGTTAAGGATGCGGGCGCGGAAGATGCGTCGGCTCTCCTGTTGCGCGTCGCGGTACAGGACGCGCCGGGGGTCGGAGGCGTCGCCGCTGTAGACCAGCGGGGCGCGCCCGGAAACGGTCTTGACGGCCAGCCCGAAGCCGCCCAGGTAGGCTGCCCAGTCGTCGTCGCTGTAGAGGTCGTACTCGCGGGTGTCTTCATTCTTCACGACCATCTGGATGCCGGCCAGGCGCTGGCGAAACAGGGCGTGACGGGGGAGGCCGTAGACCTGCCGCCCATAGGCGTAGCCGCCCCAGTTGATGAAGGTGTCGGCCAGGTCGGCGCGATCGCGCCAGGCGCGGGCTTCGATCATCTCGGCAATGCCGGTGCCGTAGGCCCCCGGCGGCTCGGCGAAGATGCGTAAGGTCGCCTCGCGCAGGGCCGTCTCGGAGTCGTGGCCCTGGCGCAGCAACGCCTCGCGGTCGCGCAGCACGTTGCGGCGCAGCATATTGGTCTCCGGCGGCTCGTCGAGCAGGGCGATCATGCGCACCGCGTCGTCAACCAGTTCCATCAGGTTGGGGAAGGTGTCGCGAAACAGGCCCGAGGTGCGCAGGGTTACGTCAATGCGCGGGAACTTCAACGCCGCGGCGGGGATGGGCGCCACGCCCTGGACCCGCCCGCTGGAGCGGTTCCAGAGAGGGCGCGCGCCCATAAGGTAGAGGATCTGGGCGATGTCTTCGCCCATGGTGCGCATGGTGGGGACGGACCAGACGACCATGCCGATGGTGTCGGGGAAGCGGCCGGTTTCGGCGCGGTAGCGTTCGACCAGGGCGTCGCCGAGGGCCACGCCGATCTCCCAGGCGGCCGGGGTGGGGAGCTTGAGCGGGTCAACGGTGTAGAAGTTGCGCCCACTGGGCAGCACATCGGCCATGCCGCGGGTGGGCGCGCCGCTGCCCCCCGGCAGCACGTGGCGGCCCCCCAGAGCGGCGTGGATGGAGGCCAGTTCGTCGCCGGTTTGCGCCAGGCGAGGAATCAGGGCGTCACGCACATAGCTGAGCGCCGGCGCGAGCGGTCCGGCCTCGCAAGCCGCGGCGTCGCCGTCGAGCACGGCCTGGATCTGGCGCAGGACCTCGGCGTGGATGGCTTCGATGGCCGCGCCGGCGCTGGGAAAGCGCCCGGTGGGATCGGGGGCGCCGCGGTCGCGCAGCAGGGCGTCGTAGTCGTAGCCCCACTGGCGGGCGATCAGTTCGCGCAGGGAGGGAACAGACCCGTTGGGTAGCCGCACGAGCTGGGCCAGGTACTCGACCAGTTGCGCGCCCATGGGCGCTTCGCCCAGAATGTGCAGCCCGTCGCTGATGGCCGTGTCGGCCAGGTCGCTGATGTAGCTGTGCAGGCGACGGGCAAAGGCCTCGAAGTCGGCGAAGGCCCGCGTCTCGTCAATCTCCAGGTCGCGGTCGAGATGGCTGGCGACGGTCAACTCCCAGATCATACGCGCCAGAGCGGGCAGTTGCGCGGGGTTCATCGCCGCCATCTGCATATACTCGAGCAGCCGCGTGTCCAGGGTCGCCAGGTGTTCGTAGCGTTCGGCGCTGGTCATCACCGGGGTCAAGTAATCCACGACGCAGGCGTAGGAGCGGCGCTTGGCCTGCACCCCTTCACCGGGGTTGTTGATGATGTAGGGGTAGATGTTGGGCAGGTCCATCAGTGCCATGTCGGGGTAGCACCGCTCCGAGAGCGCCAGGGATTTGCCGGGCATCCACTCCAGGGTGCCGTGGGTGCCGACATGGATCACCGCGTCGGCCTGAAAGATGTCGCGGAGCCAGCGGTACATGAGCAGGTAGGCCGGCGGCGGCGGCAGCAGAGGGTCGTGGACCTTATCGGCGTCGTGGGCAAAGCCGCGGGGCGGCTGGAGGCCAATGTAGAGGTTGCCGTTGACGATCCCGTTGATGATCACCTGGTCGTTGTGGGCCAGGATGGGGCCGGGCGGCGCCCCCCATACTCGCGTGATTTCCTCGCGGCGCTGCGCAGGCCACTGCGCCACCCAGGGCTGGTACTGCTCCGGCGCGGCCAGAGCCACGGCGCGAGTGGCCAGCGCGTCGCCGGTCTGCCAGCGGGCATCATTGGTGGCGTGGGCCAGCAGTTCGGCGATCAGTTCCTCGCCCGAGGCATAGCGCCGCTCGACCCGGTAGCCCTGGTCCGCAAGCTGCCCCACCAGGCGCGCCACGCTCTCCAGCGAGTCCAGGCCGGTGGCGCAACCGATCCGTTCGTTGGTAGGCGGATAGTTGTGAAAGATGATCGCTACGCGCTTCTCGGGATTGGGAATCAAGCGCAGCCTGGCCCAGCGCAGGGCCAGACGGACCAGGGCGGTGATCCGCTCGGCGATGGGCAGGTGAACGTGCACGCGCGCGCCGGTGAGCGGGTCGGGCGGCAGTTCCTCCTGGGTCGCGATCGGCAGAGTAATCAGCACGCCATCGAATTCGGGCTGGGCAGCGTTAATGGCCACCTCCATCGGACTGACGCCCTGCACCGTCTCGTTCCAGAAGGTGTAGGGTGAAAAGAGCAACATCGCATGCAGCACCGGCACGCCCAGGCGCGCGTACACGTCGGCCACGGCGGGGGTGGAGAGGCGAATGGCAAAGGCCATCACGTTGATCAGGGTGTGGATCAGCGGCTCGCCATCGCGCATGAAGTAGTTCTCGACGACCCAGTCGGAGATGCGGTTGTCGCGAATGGGATCGGGCATGCGCATGTAGAAGCAGGCCAGGGGAAAGCCCCCCTGCCGTTCGATCTCGCGAATCAGCGCGTCAGTCCAGGCCAGATTGCCATCGGTGAGGTAACTGGTGTAGAACCACATGCCGATGACGGGGCGCCCGGAGCGGCGCAGGGCGTCGGCGCTGACGCCCCGCGCCGCCAGGTGCGCCTCGAGGGTGGTAGCGGCGCCGGTGTCGGGGTGGTAGAGGCCCTCGGTCGGCTGGGGCCGGGGCGGATCATAAGGGAGAGCCAGACCCTTGCGGCTGGCCAGCATACAGCACAGGCTGCGCCAGTTGCCGGCGCCGTCGAACTGGATGTAGCGCCGCACTTCCTCGAAGAAGGGACTGCCGTAGTCGGTCGAGAGTTCCTGCGAGAGGGCCAGGGCGTCTTCGTCGGAAGGATGGATGTAGCAGTAGACCAGCGCCTCGCGCGCGGCGGTGACCAGCACGTGGAAGTGGGGGCAGGAAGCGGCGCCGCCGTGGAGCAGAACAATCAGGGCGTCGGCGGCGCGGACCACCTCGTCGGCAAAGGCCGCGGCCTGCTCACGGTCGGCCAGATTGCTCCCCGCGCGCGCCTGGATCGCGAACCGTCCGGGGTGTTCTTGTTCGAGACGGGCCAGCGCCTGGCGCGCCGCCGGGATGCCGTTGCCGGTGGCACTGATCAGAACGATCTTCATGGTCATCGTGGCCTCTCCCTATTCATCGCGACAGCTCGCCAATCGGATCAAACGGCATGCGGCGCGTGCGGTGGGGCAGGGCCAGGTCCGCGGCCTGGCGCACGTCTTCCTCCTGCGCCTGATCGCGCCCGTGCCAGGCCGCCAGGGCTCTGGCCGTCTTCAGGGTGATGATGTCGGCGCGATGCCCATCCACGCCCAGGTCCTGGCACTGGCGGGCAATGGCGACCATGTGGGCGCGCTCGACGGTCACGCGGGGATGCAGTTCCAGCGCGGCAACGATGCGCTGGCGCAGCCGCTCGGTCTCGGCGGCCCACCGGCGGGCGAAGGCGGCCGGATCGGCCTCGTAGGCCAGGCGGCGCTCCATAATCTCGACCCGCTCGTCGGTGTTCCTGATACCCTCGACGCGCACACACAGCCCGAAGCGGTCGAGGAGTTGCGGGCGCAACTCGCCCTCTTCGGGGTTCATCGTCCCCACCAGGGTAAAGCGGGCCGGGTGGCTGAAAGAAATCCCCTCGCGCTCGACCGTATTGACCCCCATTGCCGCGGCGTCGAGCAGAATGTCCACCAGATGGTCATCGAGGAGATTGACTTCATCCACATAGAGAAAGCCGCGGTGGGCCTGGGCCAGCAGACCCGGCTCGAAGCGCTTCTCGCCGTGCGTGAGCGCATGCTCTAGATCGAGGGTGCCAACCACTCGATCCTCCGTGGCGCCGACGGGCAGTTCGACCACGCGCACCTTGCGCCAGATCACCGGCGTGTCGGGGGGCAGATCATCGCGCCAGCGATCGCCTGGCGTGGTCTGGAAGGGATCGCCGGCAAGTACCGGGATTTCCGGCAGAATATCGGCCAGGGCGCGCACGGCAGTGGACTTGGCCGTGCCCTTCTCGCCACGGATGAGCACGCCGGAGATGCGCGGGTCAATCACGTTCAGGATCAGGGCCAGTTTCATCTGCTCCTGACCGACGATCGCCGCGAAGGGGTAGGGGACCGGCTCCATAGTCACCTCGATGGTACAAGGGCGATCAGATCGGCGGCCCGCATGTCGTCGAGCGGGTAGCAGACCGCGCCGAGGGCCTCGGCAAGCTCGCCGGCCAGACCGAAGCGGACCACGCCGGGGGATTCGGTATCGACAACGATTGGCGTCAGGCGCGGCTCGAGGGCCAGATACCTGGCGATACGCAGCGCTTCGGCTCGCGGGTCGGCGCCGGGGGTGAGGGCCACGTTGGCCTTCCCGTCGGTGATCAGCACCAGGATGGGGCGGGCAGCGGGTTCCTTCGCCAGGTGCAGGCGCAGCACCCGCGCCGCCTCGGCCAGGCCCGCCGCGAGGGGCGTGCGGCCCCCGACCGGGAGGGCGCGTAACTGGCGCGCGGCCAGTTCGATGGAGGCCGTTGGGGGCAGGACCAGGGCGGCCGCGTGGCGCCGGAAGGTGATCAGGGCCACGCGGTCGCGTTTCTGGTAGGCATCGGCGAGCAAGGCCATAATAGCGCCCTTGGTGGCGACCATGCGCGCCTGAGCGCCCATCGAACCGCTGGCGTCCACCACGAAGAGCAGAAAGTTGCCGATGCGCCGTTCGCGCTGGCGTTCGCGCACATCCTGAGAGCGAATGGCGATGGCCATCCCCGGCGGGCGTGAGCGGCGCGGCTGTTCGGGGGCCGCAGCGCGGATGGTCGCATCGAGGGCGATATCGCGTCCGCCCTGACCGGGGAGCGCCCGCACGTAGCGGCCCAGGCGCATGCTGCGGGTGCGCGAGCGCCGCCCCGATCCCCGGCGCGTCAGGCGATCCCGGCGCGCCTCGATCCGCCGTGCGGCGAAGCCGCTGCCCACCTCGAAGACACGCTCCTGGTCGCCGGCAGGTTGGGGGCCGCGGCCCGTATTCTGGTCGGACAGGGCGCCGGTTTCGGCGTCCAGCGGCTGGCGATCGGCAGGCGGCGCCGCCGGGGAGGGCTGGTCAGGGGGCCCCGGCGCCAGATCGGGCGGGGGCGGCGGCGCGGGGGGCGGGGGCAGCGCGTCGCGCTGGCGGTGGCGCAGGGCCAGGGGAGCCACGCGCTCGATGTCGGCCAGGGTGACCTCCGGGCGATCCTCCAGGGCGGCCAGGGCCATAGCCGCCCGTTGCAGGGTCAGATCGGCGCGGTGGCCCGCCACCTGGTGTTGAGCGCACAGTTCGGCTATGAAGAGCCGCAGGCGCGCAGGCAGACTGACCCGGCCCACCTGGGCCCGCGCGGCCAGCAACCGGGCGCGCAGGCGCTCCTCCTCGTCCTGGAACTGGCGCTGAAACGCCTGGGGATCGCGGTCGAAGGCCTCGCGCCGCTCAAGGATCAGCGCCCGGCGGTCCAGATCCGGCTCGGCCTGCACCTCGACGCAGAGGCCGAAGCGGTCCAGCAGATGAGGACGCAGTTCGCCCTCCTCGGGGTTCATCGTGCCGATGAGGGTCACCCGCGCCGCGTGGGCGGCGGCGAGGCCTTCTCGTTCCACGCGGTGCCAGCCCCTGGCCAGCGTTTCGAGCATCACATCTACCAGATGATCATCGAGCAGGTTAACCTCATCCACATACAGGATGCCACCGTCGGCGCGGGCGAGCAGACCGGGCTGCAAGCGGCGGTTGCCTGCCCGGAGCGCGGCCTGCCAGTCCATCCCGCCCAGCAGCATCTCCTCGGTCGCATTGAGCGGCAGGGTGACCAGCGGCAAGGCGGGCAGCAGCCCGTGGAGGGCGCGCACGGCGGTGGACTTGGCGGCGCCCTTGCTGCCGCGCAGCAGCACCCCGCCGATGGCTGGATCGATCACTGCCAGCAGCACGGCCAGCTTCATCGTCTCCTGCCCGACCAGGGCGGAGAAGGGATAGAGGGGGAGGAGCGGCATGGTTATGACCTGATTTTATTCCAGCCGTCTATGCGCCTGCGCCACACTCCGACGGGCATGCCAAAGGATTTTCCTGGGAGGGCTGCGCCCTTCCACACCCTCCCGCGGGCGGGGGCATGGGGGAACCTGGTTCCCCCATGGTCACGTTAGGACGCACGCGATGGAGGAGTGCGGTGGAGGGGTGCGGGGAGGCTGCGTCTTCCCCACACCCGCATTCCTCCCATCTCCTGCTTATGCCTCCGGCTTGATCTGCCGGTAATAGACCAGTTCGTGGTCGGGCAGCAACTCCGGGTGGAAGATCTTGATCAGGTCGGCCAGGATCACATCCGGGTTGGCCACGCCGCTTTCCCAGTAGTCATTGCCGCCAGTCTCATTGAGGCGCAGGTTATTGTTGTAGAGATGCCCGTTCTGGAAGGCGGCGAACTGCGCATAGCGCTCGTCCCCCTTCAGCACATCAGCGGCGCTGGTCCAGAACTGGCTGGCATTGACCCAGAAATCGGCATCGCTGGCCCGCTCGAAGACCTCCTCGAAGCTGAGCTGCGGGCTTCCGGTGGCGTCGTTATCGGCCCAGAGGTAGTTGGCCCCGGCATCAACCAGCATGCGGGCAAAGTAGCTCCTGCCGCCTGAAATGTACCACGAGCCTTTGTACATAAACCCGGTGAACACCGTGGGCTTGTCGGCCACCGCCTGGGCTTTTTCGGCCATGGCCGTGTAGCGCTCCTCCATCTCGGTAAAGATCCGTTCGGCCTCGGCCTCTTTGTTGAAGAAGACGCTCATGTACTTGATCCACTCGGCGCGGGCCAGCGGCTCTTCTTCGAGCCATGATGAGTGAATCACGGTCTTCAGCCCCACCTCGAGCAGTCTGGGATGATCCCACTCGGTGGGATCGCTGGCGGCGAACGTCATGACCAGATCGGGTTGCAGATCGAGGGCGGCTTCGATATTGATATCGCTGCTCCCGCCGCCGATCTCCTGAAGCTTGCCGGCTTCGACCAGGGCCAGCACTTCGGGCGAGTTGATCTGCTTAAAGTTCTGCACCGCCACCAGCCGGTCCAGCAGACCCAAACGGATCAGATCGGCGAACTGCACGGTCGAAAGCGCGGCAATGGTCTTGACCGGCGTCTCGGTCACCTGCGCGTCGCTAACATCGCCTGGGGCGGGTGTGCCGCATTGCACCAGGATGTAGCGGAAGGTCTCGGTTGCGCCGGGCTATGGTCTTGAGACGGTCAGCACTTTGTAGTTATTGTGGTACTCCACGTTGAACCCTTCCGCCCTGCGCAGAGTCACCTTCTCGGGGAAGTAGTCCACCTGCGGGTCGTAGTCGGTGACGCACCCTTCGGTCAGATTGACGCCAGGCGCTTCGGCGACCGGGGCAGCGGTGGGGACGGGCGCGGTGGTGGGAGCGGGCGCAGTGGTGGAAGCGGGCGCAGTGGTAACCGGCGCCGCTGCCGGCGCCGGGGTAGTTGTGGGCGGCTGAGCGGCAGGCTGGCTCCCACAGGCGCCCAGCGCGACGGTGAACAGGAATGTGAGGACCAGAGCACTGAGACGTTTCATAGCGTGTTCCCTTTCCTGCGGTTCAACAATATACCAGACGGATATGAACCGCCCACGCGGGCGGCAATGGCGGCAGCGCGCGGGCGCCAGGCGCGTGGGCCTATTCAGCCTCCGTCGCATTCCTCCCGGCAGTCACGCCGCGTCCTCCGTCGCCGCAAGCTGGCGCACCAGCGCCACCACCTCGCGCAGCGAGGCCACCCGCTGCGGCGCGGTCCCATCGAGCCAGACGTTCCAGCGTGGCGCGGCTTCGCTGCCAGAGATGATCACCCGCGCCAGGGCCGGTTCGTCGCCACCGACGACCAGGCATCCGGCCCGCTCCAGGGCGCGAGCGGTCCACACGCCGGCCAGCCCGTCGCCGACCAGGGCCACGCGCCGGTAGGCCGGCGGATGGACGTGGAAACTGCCCCGGGCGCGGTCGAAGCTGATCCCCTCGCTGGCGAAGGCGGCCTCGAAGGCCCCGCCGAGCACCAGGTCCTCGGGCGCGCCCACGCGCATCACCCCTCCCGGCGCCAGCAGCCAGAGGGCGTCGGCGCTGCGCAGGGCCAGGTCCAGGTCATGGGTGGAGAGCAACAGGGCCCGGTTGGTCTCGCGGGCTAGACCGCGCAACAGACGCATCATCTCCACCCGGCGCGGCAGGTCGAGGAAGGCGGTCGGCTCATCGAGCACCATGACCAGCGGCTCCTGGGCCAGCGCCCGCGCGACCATCACCCGCTGGCGCTCGCCGTCGCTCAGTTCGTGCACCAGCCGCGCCGCCAGGTTCACTGCGTCCACCGCCTCCAGCGCCCGGCGGGCGACTTCTTCGTCACGCGGCGTCAGCCTGCCGGTCCAGTCGGTGTGGGGGTGGCGCCCCAGGGCCACCAGGGCATAGGCGGTCAGTTGCCCCACCTCGATGCGCTCGGTCAGCACGACGCTGAGGCGCCGGGCCACCTCGCGGGGGGCGAGCGCGGCCAGATCGTCTCCGTCGAGGAGCACGCGCCCCGCCAGGGGCCGCTGCATCCCTACCAGCGTGCGCAGCAGAGTGGACTTGCCCACGCCGTTGGGTCCCAGCAGGCAGACGACCTCCCCGGCGTGGAGGGCCAGGTTCAGGTTGTCAGCGATCACCCGCCGCGGGCCGCGGCGGGGCGCGTAGCCGATGCTCAGGTCTTCGGTTGCTAAGACGGTTGTGCTCATAGAGGCAGTTTCGCTCCACGAACGGTTCGGGAAGCGGGTTGCTGCGAGGGCTTTACCTTCCCGGGCCCTCCCCACGGGCAGGGGGGATGGGGAAACCGGGTTTCCCCATCCCCCCTGCCGGTTGACGCGTGACCGCGAAGACAGGCGGTTTCCCCACCCCCGCGGGCAGGGGTGGCGAGCCCGGTCATGCGCCGAAGGTTCCCCGGCCTACCCCGCGACGCAGAATGATCCAGACCACCACCGGCGCGCCGATCAGCGCGGTGATGGCGTTCAGCGGCAGGACCACGCTTGTGCCGGGGGCCTGGGCGGCCAGGTCGGCCAGCAGCGCGGTGGCAGCCCCGACGAGGGCGCAGGCGGGGATGAGCACGCGGTGGTCGGCGCTGCGCAACAAGGCCCGGCACAGGTGCGGGATGGCAATGCCCAGGAAGGCAATCGGTCCGCAGAAGGCCGTCACCGCCCCGGCGAGCACGGCCCCGCTGGCGACGATGCCCACCCGCGCCCGGCGGATGTCCAGGCCCATGCTGCGGGCATAGGCCTCGCCCAGCAACAGGGCGTTGAGCGCCTTGGTCAATACCAGGGCCAGGAGCAGGCCGCAGGCGATGGTTGGCGCCAGCACGCGCATCTGCGTCCAGGTGACGCCGCCGAAACTGCCGAAGCTCCAGGCGATATACGCCTGGATGCGCTCGGCGATGCTGAAGTAGAGCAGGAGACTGACAATCGCGCTGGTCAGATAGCCGATCATCAACCCAAGGATGAGCAGGGTCACACTGCTCTGCACGCGCCGGGCCAGGGCCAGCACCAGGATGAGCACCGCGCCCGCGCCGGCGCTGGCGGCGGCCACCAGGCTCAAATTGCCCAGCAGACCGGCGACGGCGAGCAGGGTGTTATTGGCCGCGCCCACGCTCAGCACCACCAGGGCCACCCCCAGACTGGCCCCCGAACTGACCCCCAGCACGAAGGGGTCGGCCAGCGGGTTGCGGAAGAGGGTCTGCATCTGCAAGCCGCTGACGCCCAGGGCCGCCCCGGCCAGGGTGGCGGTGAGCGCCTTCGGGAGACGGAAGTCGAAGATGATCGTTCGCCACGTCGCGCGCTCCGGCTGGCCGCCGAGCAGGATGTTCAGCACCTGCTCCGGCGGGATGCGCACCGACCCCAGACTCAGACTGAGCACAAAGGCCCCGGCGACCACGCCGAACATCGCCACCAGCGCCAGTGGGCGCAACCCCAGCCGCGGCCAGGGCGAGGCACTTGTCGTCGCTTCAGAGGGTGTCCGGGTTAGTTCGGCCATCGGCAACTCGCTTTCGGTGGATGTCCAATGTCACGACCGCATGCGGTGAAAGATATGCTCCTCTACCGGGCGATTCTGGCGGAGATGTTCATTCACGATGCGCTCGAGCACGGCTTCGTCAACGTGGTGGTACCAGATCCCTTCCGGGTACACCACCACAATTGGACCGCCAGCGCAGACCCCCAGGCAAGGGGTCGTTCCGCGCTTGACCCGACATGGATGTTCATAGTGCCCCAGTGGGCCGAGCAGGCGCGGCAGCCTGGCGTACAGGACCTCAGCCAGTCCCCGGGGGTCGCAGAAGCTTCCGGTGCAAATAAAGATGTGGCGCGCGTAAGGGTTCATTGCAGGCGAAGTAGGCACGGTCAGGCTCCCTGGGGTTACACTTCGGCATCGTCATCGAAATGATGGCTGGCGCGGCGTTGAACCAGCACCAGCGCCAGCAGGATCAACATAGCGATCCCCACTGCAAGCGCCAGCCAGGGGACCAGACTGATTGGCCCCTCAGCGCTGCGCGAGATCACCGCTTGTGGCGCCGGATACGTCACCGGCGCCTGCGAGGGCGCGACATCGGAGCGAAGAGCATCGGCGGCCGGCCGGGTTGCGCGGGGGGATGGCGTAGCGCCAACCGGCGGCGCCGTCGGTGTAGCGGGTGATACTGGCCTGCCGGCGCCTGCGGCCCCGCGATTGCTCACCGTCGCCGAGGGCGCGGGCGGAACAGCAAACTCAGTCTGCAAGATCGCTGCCGTGGCCGTCAGATCAAGCTGCGGCGTCGGCGATGGTTGAACAGGAGCGGTGGGCATCGGCGGCGCACCGGTCGGTTCAAGTATCGCCACCGGCGGTGTGGCAATCAGCGGCGCGGCAGCCTCCACCGCGCCCCGCACCAGCGGCAGATAGATCGCCTCTGACGCAGCAGGCGGCGTGGTCGCCTGTGTCGGGAAGGTTGCCGTTGGTGAGGGACGCGCGAATGTCGGCAGGCGCGGCGGGGTGGCCGAAGCTGCCGGAAAAATGATCGGCGCATTCTGCGCTGGCTCTGGCGGCTGGCTTTCCGCTGTCGGCAGCTCGGTCTCAGTGGGAAGTGGCGTGTCGGTAGCCAGAGGCGTCCCAGTCGGTGCTGGCGTGTCTGTTGGCGTTGGCGCGCCGGTTGGTGTTGCCGTGGGCGTCGCCACGGCGCAGATCTCCGCAAACGTGATCACCCGTGACGGACGGGCAGCGCCCTGACCGTGCCCGTCGCCGGGGTAGCCCCAGATCCACGCCTCAACGTCACCGGGAAACACCCGCCGGCGACTCAGAAGGACTTCTGCTGGCTCGGGGCGCTGCCATGCGCCATTGCGGAGCCGGTAGCTCAGCCAGAGCCGGCTCTGCGGCGCATCGCCGGCATAGGCGCAGTAGCACTGTTCCGTCGGACACCCCTCGCCGCCGATGCGGCACACGGCGATGTTGCCGTACTCACGAAACATGTGCACCTCAACCGGCGCGTTCAACAGGAGTTGTTCGGCGCTCACCCCGAACGGATCGCCGATATCCACGCAGGAGGTCTCAATCCGTCCATCGCCGTATTCGATAAGCAGCCCGACCCGCCCAGGCGCAAGGGGAGAGGTTGGCGTGGGGACCTGAGCCATCGTCTCCGTCAGACGCGGGCCTGAATGCCCCTCGGCCGGAAAAGCGCTCATCAGCAATACCGTCACCATCAGCGCCCCAATCACCGCGCCAGGCGCCCGCTGAGCTCCTGACCGTGCTGCTCGCCCACCGATGCGCGGAGATGGAACGGATGCGCGAGGATCGATTGGTGTGCCTCCGCGCCCTGTCCGCGTCATCCGCGTGCTATCCTTCCTAACGTGAAAATAAGCCCTCGGCGAGGGGTGCGGGGAAACCGGGTTTCCCCACGCCCC
>DAOTYR010000672.1:0-3211 GCA_034434655.1 Chloroflexaceae bacterium | reverse complement strand
GAGCGCAGGCGGGCCAGTTGCAGGCCGTGCTTGTGCCAGAGGCGATACATTTCCTTGACCCGCTCGATCTCGATGTTGCGACCGAGGGTGTAATCCTCGAACTTCCCCTCCATCGCCAGCAGCGCCGTCTCAGAGAGACAGGCGTAGGCGGTGCCGGGGGGCATATCAATATCGAAGCCAAAGTCAGGCTCGCCGGGCAGCACGATTTCGCCGCTCTCCACCACCAGCACATCGGGCCGACGGGCGGCGTCCTCTTCTTTCACATCCGGCGGGCGGGCCACGTCGCACACCACGGCGCCAGGCTTGAGCTTGTCAATGTTAATGACACGCCCGGTAAGTGAACTGGTTGTGGTGATAATCAGATCGGCGTCGCCGAGGTAGGCATCGGGATGGGTCGCGGCGATGACGCGGGCGCCGGGGGTCTCGTGTTCGATCTGCTGCTTGAGGGCCAGGAGGCGCTCGGGGCGGGGGGCGATCAGCACCACGTCGCGCACGGCCTGGGCCAGCAGGCGCGCGCATACCGAGCCGATCGAACCGGTCGCGCCGATGACCACGGCGCGCACCTTGTCGGGTCGCCCGCCTTTCATCAGCAGCACGGCCTGTTTGGCTGCTTCCAGGGTGGCCGCCACGGTGAGCGAATTGCCCGAGGTGATCCCGATGTCGCTCTTCTGGGCGACGGTGATCCCTGCGTCGCCGACCACCGAGGTGAACGCGCCGAGGCCCATGATCTGGGCGCCCATCTTCTCGGCCATCCGCGCGGCGCGGATAAGCCGCCGGTAGGTGAAACCCGGCGGGCGGCGCAGCATCTCTCGCGGCGTGGCACCGAGGGTCAGCAGAATGCCCTCGACCTCCTCGCCCGTGGCCGCCGAGCGAATGCCACGGATGCGCGAGAGGTAGAGGGGCGGAATGTGAGCGGCGGCCCGCTCGACCAGTCGCGGCGGCAGGTAGCGTGTCCACCGGAAACGGGGATCGTTGGCGATCAGGCTGGTGCGCAGGGGGTGGATCACGAAGGCGAACTTCGGCCTGGGTCGCGGATTCAACTCCTGAACGTGCGCGCCCCAGCCGGTGGCAGCGATGAAATCCAGCACCTCCGCCTCGCCGGGCTGGGCGCCGGTTTCCTGGATGGCCGTGACCATCGCTTCGAGCACATCGGCGGCGACGAAGGGACGGGGCGCGGGCGCGCCGTCGGCGCTGGTGAACGGCGGCGTCATTGTTACCAGCGTGACCACACCGCGCTGGCGCAGGTCCTCGATCTCGGCGGGCGAGGGATCGTCGGTCACGATGGTCTTGCCGCGGAGGTCCTGCGGGGCAAAGCGGCGAATAAAGGCGAAATCGCCGGCGATCACCTCGGCCCAGCGGAAGAGACCCTCGGCGCGGGGGTCGTAGCCCTCCTGACCCAGGGCGACGGGGTGCAGCAGGCGGTAGGGCAGCAACGCCGTGATGGGCAGGGTGGTAGCGGCGTAGAGTTCGAGTTGTTCCAGGGAACGGGGCACGGGCAGGGAGGGCAGCCCGATGTGCACGATCGGATCGGCGAAGCGCAACTCCCCGCCGTGCTCGGCAATCGCCGCGGCCAGTTGGTAGCGTTCGATGCCGCTCGTAAAGAGGATCTTCTTGTAGCGAAAGATGCCGGGGACGTGCCGCGCAGCCTGGGCCACGACCCAGCGTTCCAGGGTGGCCTTGATCACCCCGCCGTCCACCACCGGCGTCCGGTGGGCCTGGGCGGCGATATGGATGGCCTCCTGGTGGGGATACCGCGCCGCGCCCACCCGGAAGACCGGCGTGAGGCCGCCGAGGCCGATTGCGTCCACCCGCCCATCGAAGGCGCGGATCAGTTCCGCGGCGCGCGCAGCCTCGCCATTCACGCCAATGCGCTCGACCTCGACCGCGCGCCCGAGGATCGACGTCGTAAAGTGATAATCGCGGGCCGACGAGCCCAGACTGATGCTCACGATGCGCTTCATTGCGCGCTCCTCTTCGGGGTATGCTGCATACGGTCACCCGGATCAATGCTGCGGTGACGCTAGTATAGCATACCTCGAACCGGGGGCGAGGCGTGGGGGTCCAAACCCTCTCACCGGGAGGGGGTATGGGGGAACCGGGTTCCCCCATGTTTAGGAAGCGGCAGCCGTCGCGCAAAATCGGATACCGTGCACGTTTGTCCTCACAGGAGCCTGCGAGCCTGTTTGGCATACCTGATGCGATCCCCCCGACAGATCTGAACAGGTGCTCAGGCGTCCGGAGCATTAGTGGAAAGGGCAAGCGTATGGCACAGGCTTCGCCGCTCGTCTACCAGGCGAACGATCCCGAGCATTTGCAGAACCAGGTCCTCTGGACCACGGCTATTCTTGGGGCGAGCTATTCGGGTATTCTGGCAGTGCTGGAACGGGCGCTGCCCATCAAACCCACGTGGGTGGCGCTGGAAGTCGTTGGTGGGGTGCTACTGGTCGGGTTGCCGGTGCGCTGGATCGCGCGGCAGAGCGGCGCGAAGCTGACCTGGCGCGACTACGAACGGCTGGTGATCGCCGGTTTTGTGGGGGCGGGGGCGCCGATCCTCATCTGGCAGGCCATCGAGTACGGGGTGCTGCAGCAACGTCGGATGCGCCAGGAGAGCGGCGAGGAGCGGCCAGGCGCCTGAGCGCGGGCCAGGCCGTGGGGCAGCCCGGTTGTCCCGATGGTTCTCACAGCGTGAGGTTCCGGGCGGGCTGCGCCCGCCCGGAACCCGGGGCTCCTTCAACCTCGCCCACCGCCAGTCTCGTGCTCCGCTTGACGGAGAGGGCGTGAGGTAACTGTTCACACCTGGAGTAACCCGCGCGCCTGGAAGCGAGGGCATCCCGCCCTTGTCTCGTCTTCGCGGGCAAAATGCCCTCGCTCCCAGGAGAAAAGGGAACACTTACGGAGCGAGGGCCTTCTGCCAGGACCCTGGCGTGGCCCTGCCCGGATTCGCGCATAGGTTACACCGATGGCGCGGCGCCGGCATCGGTAGCGCCAACGGCCTGGCCGTTGGAAGTCACCACGCCGGCCTGGAGGGCAAGACCGCCCGCTTCGGCGATGGACGCCAGCAGCGCGGCGGATGGGCCGCCTCCATCGTTAGCCGGGAGTTGGAACGCGCCACGTTCCGCCAGGCCGGCGCGGGCCTCTTCGTGCTCGAGCGTTCGCACCCGCGCCACCTGTTCGTCGATTTCGATGGTGATACGCATCGTTTCCTCCGCTG
>DAOTYR010000671.1:0-13815 GCA_034434655.1 Chloroflexaceae bacterium | reverse complement strand
GCCGTGGCCCGCGCGGCGATTGAAGACGGTGTGGCACGCCGCGACCATTTGCCCGCCGGGGGGGATTAGGGTACTAACGTGAAAATAAGCCCTCGGTGAGGGGGGTGGGGAAACCGGGTTTCCCCATACCTCAGCGGACGCGGGCCGGAGGCCCGCGCACCCAGGCCCCGGCCCCTGGGAGGGTTTGGGAGGGCTGCGCCCTCCCAAGAAGAACCTATGTTCATCCTGTTCGTGTGTGGCGGAACCGCATGGACGGCTGAGGTGAACGTAGGCTGCTGGAGCCAATCCCTTTCACCTAAGCGCATGCGGCGCCGCAGCCCCCCTCCCAGCCTCCCCCCGCTGGGGGGAGGAGCCGGACTCCCTCCCCCAGCGGGGGAGGGCTGGGGAGGGGGCAATCACCTTCGTTGCAACGGATTGCCGCTCGAGCAGGGGGAATGGGGAAACCGGGTTTCCCCATTCCCCCACCCACGGGAGGGTTTGGGAGGGCTGTGCCCTCCCAAGAACAAACGTATGTTCATTGCGGCGTTGTGTGGCGGAGCCGCATGGACGGCTGAGGTGACCATGGGGGAACCAGGTTCCCCCATAACCCCTGTAACGCGATCCGGGAAGGCCGGACCTTCCCGCTTCAGGCCGCGTTGATCCGCCGGGGCGGGCGAGGGGCCCGCGGCGCGCGCGCGCGGCGCACGTGGGCGGCGCCGGCGTGCGGGGTTGCGCGCCTGATGATCGGTCCTTGCTCCAGGCGGGTGCGACCCATCCAGCGCCAGTAAGCCTGGTCACGCAACGGACGCGCCGGCGGCGGCACGGGGTGCGGGTTGAACTCGCGGCTGCTGTACCAGCGACGTGGCTTCATCGGGGAACTCCACTGCGACCACCGGAACGCCTGGCGATACCCGTTGCAAATACTTTACACTGTACGAGCCAGAGTGCTACGAAGTTGTATCGTACCAATGGCTTAAGGTGACAACGGGGAGGGGTTAACACCCCTCCCCGTTGTAAAATTGGACGTGTATTATAGCGAGGCGCGGCGGAATTGTCAATCCATTGCATTGCCCCATTGCCACAGGCTCCCACAGGCAGGGGGGTGGGAAACCTGGTTTCCCCCACCCCCTGACCCGGGGCCAGGTTACTTGCGATTGCGGTTCCGCAGGAACGGCGGAATGTCGAGATCATCGCTGCTGCTGAAGCTGGGCGCGACGCGGGGCTGCGGCGCGGGTTGCGGCTGGCGCGACACCGGATTGGGTTGCGGTTGGCGCGCGGTGGCATGGCCGGCGCTGGTGGCCGCGGTGGGGTAGGAACGCGAACGCTGCGCGCCGGCGTTGGGCTTGTTCAGGTCAAAGCCGGTGGCGATCAGCGTGACCTTGATCTCGCCGGGCGGGTAGGTCGGATCAATCACCGCGCCGACCATGATGTGCGCGTCGGGATCGACCTGCCTGGCGACGATGTCGGCGGCCTCGTAGACTTCGAGGATGCCGAGGTCCTCGCCGCCAGTCACGTTGAAGAGCACCCCCTTGGCGCCATCAATGCTGACTTCGAGCAACGGGCTGGCGATGGCCTGGTTCACCGCATCAACGGCGCGGCTGTCGCCCTTGCCGTAGCCAATGGCCATCAGCGCCGACCCCTGCTGGGCCATGATCGTCTTGACATCGGCGAAATCGAGGTTGATCAAGCCGCGCTGGGTGATGAGGTCGGCGATGCCCTGGATGCCCTGGCGCAGCACGTTGTCGGCCATCTGGAAGGCCTGGGTGAAGGAGGTGTTCTTGCTGGCCATCTGGAGCAGGCGATCGTTGGGGATGACGATCAGCGTATCAACCACGGGGCGCAACTGATCGATGCCGGCCTCGGCCAGCTTGCGGCGATGGTTGCCCTCGAAGGTGAAGGGGCGCGTGACCACGCCCACGGTCAGCGCGCCGAGGTCGTGGGCGATCCCGGCAATGATCGGCGAGGCGCCGGTGCCGGTGCCGCCGCCCATGCCGGCGGCCACGAAGACCATATCCGCCCCTTTGAGCTGCTCGTAGATGTCCTCCTGGTTCTCCTCGGCGGCCTTCTGGCCGATCACCGGGTTGCCCCCCGAACCCAGCCCGCGGGTCAGCTTGTCGCCGATACGGATGCGCGTCGGCGCCAGGGAGTGCATCAGGGCCTGCACGTCGGTGTTGACGGTGATGAACTCCACCCCCTGCACCCCGTCGGCGATCATGCGATCCACTGCGTTGCTGCCTCCACCCCCAACTCCCACGACCTTGATCTGCGCGAAATCTTCGAGCGCCAGGCCATTGTTGGTGCGGTCAACCATAGTATTCCTCCTGGTAAATACACGAAAATAGGTTGTTCCTGGGAGGGCGCAGCCCTCCCAAACCCTCCCACCGGGTGAGGGTTTGGGGAAACCTGGTTTCCCCATCCCCCTGCTGCAAGGAAGGTTGTTCCTGAGAGGGCAAAGCCCTCCCACCGGGTAAGGGTTTGGGGAAACCTGGTTTCCCCATCCCCCTGCTGCAAGGAAGGTTGTTCCTGGGAGGGCAAAGCCCTCCCGCACCCTCCCACGGGGGGCGCGGTTATGTTCACCTCAACCCCGGGGTTCCCCACGTCCCTGCTGGTGACGGAGCCGCACCGTGGCGCAACCCCGAGCATTGGACCACGGCGCGGCCCGTTCACGGCAGAAACTCCCGTAGCCAGCCCTTGAAACGTTCGTAGACATTGCCCCACCCTTGCCGCTCCTCGGAACGATGGGTGGGTCCGAGCATCGAAAGTCCGTGGCGCGAGCCCCAGCGCAGCAGACCCACGCCGGTGGCATAGGTCGGGCTGTCGAGGGAGTCGGCCAGGCCGCTGAGATCGGCGGGCACGCCGATGCGCACCGGCATGCCGAGCATTTCGCGCACCAGTTCGTCGAAGCGACTCAACTGGGCGGCTCCGCCGGTGAGGACGATGCCCGCCGGGAGCAGGCCCTCGTAGCCGCTGCGCTTGATCTCGTTGTATATGAGTTCCACCACCTGCTCGGCCCGGGCCTGGATGATCTCGTTGAGCAGGTGCCGGCTTATTTTCTGCTTCTCGCCGACTGTCAGGGTATCAATCTCGACCAGGTCGCCCTCTTCACCCTCGCGCGACGGCTCCTCGGCGATGGCGCTGCCGTAGCGGATCTTCAGGTACTCGGCGGTGTTGTGGGGCGTGTGCAGCACGTAGGTGATGTCATTCGTAAAGTGATTGCCGCCCACCGAGATGACACTGGTATGCCAGACCCCGCCCTGCACGAAGATGGCGATGTCGGTGGTGCCGCCGCCGATGTCAACGAGCATGACCCCGCGATCCTTGTCCTCGTCGGTGAGCACCGCCTCGCCAGAGGCCAGCGGTTGCAGCACCAGGTCGTCAATCTCCAACCCCGCCTTCTGCACGCTGCGGATAAGGTTCTGGATGGCCATCACCTCGCCGGTGACGATGTGGGTCTCCACCTCCAGGCGAAAGCCGCTCATGCCGATGGGATCGCGGATGCCCTCGTTGCCGTCCACCACGTAGGCGCGGGGAATGACGTGGATAATCTCGCGCTGGGTGGGAATGGCCACCGCCTGGGCCGACTCAACCGCCCGCGCGACGTCGTTGCGGGTGATCTCGCGGTCGGGCCGCTGCACCGCCACCACGCCCCGGCTGTTGAGCGAGGAGATGTGGCGGCCGCTCACCCCCACGAAGGCGGTGGCGACGCGGTAGCCGCTCAGGCGTTCGGCCTTCTCGACGCTGGCGGTGATCGCGTTGACGGCGTCGTCTATGTTGACCACCACCCCCTTGTCGAGGCCTTTGCTCGGGGTGAGGCCAACCCCGAGGATATTGAGCTTGCCCGCGTCGGACACCTGGGCCACAATGGTGCAGACTTTGGTGGTACCGACATCGATTCCAACGATGGTTCGTTGCATAGCGTTCTCTCGTCTTTTCGCAGTTGGCGCGCAACCGCGGAAAGGGTTGCTCTCTGCCACACCTCAGTCGTCCGTGCGGCTACGCCGCACATCAACCGGAATGCAAAAAAGATTGCTCCTGGGAGAGCTGCGCCCTCCCACACCCTCCCCCTGGGTGAGGGGCCGGGGAAACCAGGTTTCCCCACACCCCCTGCTCCACACTACCGGGATGCGCAGCGGTTGTTCCTCGGAGGACGGCGCCCTCCCCCTGGGTGAGGGGCCGGAGAAACCAGGTTTCCCCACACCCCCTGCTCCACACTACCAGGACGCGCAGCGGTTGTTCTTGGGAGAGCTGCGCCCTCCCACACCCTCCCCCTGGGTGAGAGCTGGGGAAACCAGGTTTCCCCACCCCCCTGCTCCACACTACCGGGATGCGCAGCGGTTGTTCCTCGGAGGGCAGCGCCCTCCCACACCCTCCCGCGGGCGGGGGGATGGGGAAACCCGGTTTCCCCATACCTCTGCGCAAGGGTTGCGCCCTTACCTTCCCGCGGGTGGGGGTATGGGGGAACCAGGTTCCCCCATGTTCACGTCAGGACCCTACGGGGCCGGAGGGTTGACCGGGACCGGCGCGACAGGCGCCCGGTTCTGGTAGAACGGGTTCGATGGTCGTAGATCGAGATACGTAAACGCAGTTTGATCTTGTAACAGCATGTTCAATATGGCCAGCTTACGATCAAGATGCTCACTCTGTCCAAAGACAATGGTCTGCCCGAGCGGGCCGCGCACGAACACGCCCAGGCCGTAGTCCCAGCCGATCTGGGCCGGAGTAAGGCCCAGTTCCACCGGCAGGCGCAGGGCCAGTTCCTGGGCCAGATGCACGGCGTCAACATCCACCAGGTCATTGGGCTTCAACTCCAGGTGCGAGTGGTCGGCGATGACCAGCACATCGTCAGTGGCGCTTTCGCGGGCCGGGCCGAGGACCTTGCCGGCGCCATCCACCAGGTAGTGCACGCCGCCGGCCTGCCAGCGCACCTCAGGGCGGCGTTCGACGATGCGGATGCGCAGAACATCGGGCAGGGCCAGGTCCACCGAGGCGGAGGCGATGTAGGCGTTCTCGCGCAAGCGCGCGGCAACGGCGGCGGGTTTCACGAACCAGATGGGCCGCCCGAGGGCATCGGCCAGATCGGTGACCAGTTCGGCTTCGAGGATGTGGTTGCCCTCGACGCGGATCTGCCACACGCTGAAGCGCGGGGAGGCGAGGGCGTAGGCCAGGATGCCAAGGCTGGCAAGGCAGAGCGCCAGGCTGAGGAGCCGGCCGTTCGACAGCCAGGCGGTCAGCGCGCGCCGCATGCCCGGCACGGCCTGCTGGCCCGGCGGCGGGGCCGCCGGAGGCCGCCGCGGCGCCGCCGGGGATGGCGCGGCCCGCCGCTGCTGGCGGCGCGCCGCGATGCGTTCACGGGTGTTGGGGGTGTTATACTCCATAGTGCGCTTGTTGATGTTGCTTGACGGACGGAAACCTGGTGTACGGTTTATTCGGTTTATTCGTTATTCGGGCCGCGCGGCGCGACGTTGCTGATGGCGTTCCAGCGCCAGTTGAATGAGCCGGTCGAGCAGATCGGGGTAGGCCAGCCCACTGCTGGCCCACAACCGGGGGTACATACTGATCGGCGTGAAGCCGGGCATGGTGTTGACCTCGTTCAGCCAGAGGTCCCCGGTCTCGCGGTCGAGCAGAAAATCCACCCGCGACAGGCCGGCGCCGTCAATCGCCAGAAAGGCTTGCCGGGCCAGGGCGCGCGCCCGTTCGGCCAGATCGACCTCCAGCGGCGCGGGGATCAACAGGCGCGAGGCCCCGGCGAGATACTTGGCGGTGTAGTCGTACCACTCGCCCGCAGGCACGATCTCGCCGGGCACGCTGGCTTCCGGCGTGTCGTTGCCGAGCACGCTGACCTCGATCTCGCGCGCCGGGATGCCCTGCTCCACAATGATGCGCCGGTCGTAGCGGGCCGCCTCGGCCAGGGCCGCCCGCAGGCCATCGCCGTCCTGGGCCTTGCTGACGCCGACGCTGCTGCCCATATTTGCCGGCTTGACGAAGACGGGGTAGCGTAGCGCCGCTTCGACCCGCGCACAGACGGCCTCGAGATCGGCCAGGTCCACGCGGCGCACGAGGAGCCAGGGGAGCAGCGGCAGGCCGGCGGCGGCGAAGGCGGCCTTCATCAGGGCCTTGTCCATCCCTACCGCGCTCGCCGCCACGCCGCAGCCGACGTAGGGCAGACCCGCCAGTTCCAGCAGGCCCTGTACCGTGCCGTCCTCGCCCATCGGCCCGTGCAGCACGGGGAAGACCACGTCCACCTGGCCGGCGGCATGGAGGAGGTCGAAGTCCTCGATCAACGGCCCGGCAACTTCGCTGGAGAGGGTCACGCCCGCCGGCAGGCGGGCGGGATCGGCGGCGGCAACCAGGGCGGCGTGGGCGCCCGCGCCGGCCAGCCAGCGGCCCGCTTTGCTGATCCCCACCGGCAACACCTCGTAGCGCGCGCGGTCCAGGGTGGTCATAATGGCATGGGAGGAGACCAGGGAGACCTCGTGTTCGCCGCTCTGGCCGCCGAAGAGCACGGCGACGGTCATTTTGCCGGACATGGGTTGCTTCTCCTGACGTGAACATAGGCTGCTGGAGCAGGGGTGTGGGGAAACCGGGTTTCCCCACGCCCCTGCCCGCGGGAGGGCCTTGCCCTCAAGCAGGGGATGGGGAAACCGGGTTTCCCCATCGCCTCACCGAGGGGGAGGGTCTGGGAGGGCTGCGCCCTCCCAGGAAGAACCTTGTTCATCCCGGCGGCGCCGCGCGCCTTCACAACACACACACCTCCAACTCCAACGCGACGTGGAACTGGCGCAACACTTCGCTCCGGGCGAGGTCAATCAAGGTCAGGATGTCGGCGGCGGTGGCGCCGCCGGTGTTGACAATGTAGTTGGCGTGGACGGGGCTGATGACCGCGCCGCCGACCTGGCGGCCCTTCAGCCCCGCGCGCTCGATCAGGCGCCCGGCGCTGTCACCGGGCGGGTTCTTGAACACGCTGCCACAGGAGCTCCCGGCGGGAGTTTTGCGCTTGCGTTCGGCAGCAATGCGTTGCATGGACTCCATGAGCCTGGCCGGGTCGTCGCGGGCGAGCCGGAAGGTGGCCGACAGCACCAGGGGCGGGATCGCGCCCGGCGCCCCTTTGAGGGCGCTGGTGCGATAGCCGTAGGCCAGCCGCTCGACGGGCCAGGTTTCGACCACGTTGTCCATCAGCACGTCGGCGCTCAGCAGGACCTGGGCGGTATCGCCCCCGTAGCACCCGGCGTTGCCGACCACGGCCCCGCCGACGGTGCCAGGCAGACCCTCGGCCCACTCCAGGCCGGCCCAACCCATAGCGGCGAGCCGGCGGGCCAGACCGGCCATCGGGGCGCCGGCTTCGACGGTCAACGCGGCGGTATCGCCGTGTTCGTCAAGCCGCCACTGTTGCGCCCGGTACACCGCGACGAGGCCGGGATAGCTCGGGTCGCGCACCAGCAGATTGGTGCCGCGCCCCACCCAGACCAGGGCCAGGCCCTGGGCGCCGGCCCAGGCCGCCAGGGCCAGCGCTTCGGCGCGGGCGCCGACCTCGGCGTAGTAGCGCGCGACACCACCGGCGCGCCAGGAGGTGTGGCGCTCCATTGGTTCGTTCTCGCTGATGGGGAGCGGAGCGGTGGCGAGGTCCATGGTTGGATTGTAGATTTTGGATTGTAGATTTTGGATTGTAGATTGGGCATGGCGCGTCTGGATCAGGGCGATGGCGCGCTGCGGCCCTGGATCATCCGGCACGCACATGCTCCAGCAGCAGCACGCCGACGCGGTCGCCATCACCGGCGCCAAGGGTGAGCACCACGTCGCCGGGCCGCACCTCGGCGGCAAGGAGGCGCGCGGCGGCCTCGACGCCGCCGGCGTAGCGCGCGTCGAGCCCCAGGGCGGCAACCCGTTCGGCCAGGGCGCGGGCCAGGGCCGGGGCGTCACCCTGCTCGCGGGCGGCGTACACATCGCCGACACGCACCAGATCGGCGGCGGCGCAGGCCGCCGGCCAGGCATCGAGCAGGGCGGCTGTGCGGCTGAAGGTATGGGGTTGCAGGTAGAGCACCAGCCGCCGGCCCGGAAAGCGCAACCGCGCCGCCTCCAGCGTGGCGCGGGCCTCGGTGGGATGATGGGCATAGTCGTCAACCACGGTCACACCCGCAGCTTCGCCTTTGATCTCGAAGCGCCGCGCCGTGCCGCGGAAGGCGGCCAGGGCGCGCGCGGCGGCGTCGAGCGGGGCCTGGAGCAGCGCGCAAACGGCCAGGGCCGCCAGGGCATTACGGACATTGTGGCGCCCCGGCAGGCGCAGGCTGAGACTGCCAGGGCGCCGCCGGGCGAAGCGTTGCCGGTTGTAGCGCCACAGGTCGAAGCGCACGCCGCCGTCGGCGGTGGGCGCCACCCCGCTGGCCGACCAGTCGAAGGGCACCAGGCGGCACGCGACCGGGTCGGTGGCGAGGTCCTCTTCGATGCCGTAGAGCGTCGCCCCGGTGAGACCGAGGGCCAGGGCGCCCGGATCGTCGCCGCAGAGCACCACGCGGTCGGGCGCGGGCGCGAGGGCGGCGAAGCGGGCGAAGGCGGCGGCGTACTCCTCGGCGGAGGGGTAGATGTCAGGGTGATCCCACTCCACGTTGGTAATCACGGCGACCGCGGGGCGCAGGGCAAGGAAGACCCGGTCGTACTCATCGGCCTCGATGACCAGGGGCGCGTCGGGGCGACCCCAGGCGGCGTTACCGCCCAGGTCGGGGGTCTCGGCGCCAATCAGGTAGCCCGCCTCGATACCGGCCCCGCGCAGGGCCACGGCGATCATGGCGCTGGTGGTCGTCTTGCCATGGGCGCCGGCCACGGCCACCACCGGGCGCTGCTGCGACCACTCGCGCCACAGGTCGGCCCGGCCGAGCACAGGAATGCCCGCGGCGCGCGCCGCGACCAGTTCCATGTGGTCGGGGCCCACGGCGGCGGTGGCCAGTACTGCATCGGCGCTGGCGACGTGGGCCGGCGCGTGACCCTGGTAGATCGTGGCTCCCCGGGCGGCCAGCGCCGCGGTGAGGCGGTTGGCGCTCGGATCCGACCCGCTGACGCTGTGGCCCTGATCGAGCAGGATCGCGGCAATGGCGCTCATGCCCGACCCGGCGATGCCAATGATGTGGTAGTGCATGGCTGTTGTGCGCGCCCTCTTTCGGGGGCGGCGCGGCCCTCCACGCCGCCCCGCGCCCGCGGATGGCGAGACTGGAAGCAGGTGGGGCAACCCGGTTGCCCCACGCCCCTGCCCGCGGGAGGGTTGACGCCCTCGCGCGCCCCTCCTGGCTCAGGGCTTCCAGACCTTCGGAAAGTTGACCACCACCAGAACAATCAAGATCAGAAAGAAGATCGTAATCAGCGACGGGATGAACGCCCCCACATCGGGGAGCGCATTCAGAAAGCGGTCCAGCGGATCAACCGTGGCGCCGCCGGCCTCCCGATACTCCGTCCAGAAGTTCACCGCCGCGTTGGACCAGAGCAGGACCACGAGCGCGCCCACGAAGAGGCCCAGGGGTTGGGCCAGCGGCTCCTTGGGGCTGGGATTGCCGCGCCAGGCGGCGGTCTTATTAAAGAAGAAGCCCAGGAACACCAGGGCCACAAAGGTGACCACCCGAAAGAAGAGCGGGATCTGCAACGTCGGGCTGATCAGCGGATCGAGTCGCGGCGCAACATCGGGGTCCTGCCCGAGCAAGAAGGCGATCAGGGCGGGGCCGTTCTGCCAGAGGCGGTTGATGACCCCGATGACAAAGTCGCCACCCTGGATGGTGAGAACGTAGGCGGCAATCGTCCAGATGGTCACGGTGAGCATGTTGCGAAAGCCTTGCTGGAAGCCCCAGTACCCGCCAATGGCTAGCACGATCAACAAGAGGGTCACCCCGGTCAGGGTCAGGGTGATCGACGTCTGCGCGAGTGGTATGAGTTGACCTGCTCCAGTGAGATCCATCAGCCACCCCTCCTTGCAGCGAGACCAAGCAGGGCATCAGCCAGGTTACGCGCGGCGTCGGGCCGGGCCAGCGCCCGGCTCCGGGCGGCCATCCGCGCGCGTTCCGCCGGATCGTGAACCAGGCGGATCACCGTCTGGTAGAGCGGCCCTGCCTGCGGTGGTCCGTTGCCGAGCATTTGCCCATCGGGCACCTTCACTGCGGCGCCCCGGCGCGCCAGGTACTCGGCGTTTTCGTCTTGATGAACGTAAGGGTAAGGCACCAGGATGGCCGGGAGGCCCGCGGCGGGCAACTCGGCCAGGGTAGAGGCGCCGCTCCGACACACGGCCAGGTCGGCCGCACCGAAGGCGCGAGGCATCGAGCGCGGCCCGGCATCGCCGCCGAGGTAGGGAAAGAGCCGGTAACGCGCTTGCAAGGTCGCCGGGAGGCGCGCGGCCGTCTCCCGCAACCAGACCTCATCGCCTTCGCGGCCACAGACGTGGATGATCTGACAGTGAGCGAGCAGATCCGGCAGCAGGGCCGCTATGGCCCGGTTGAGGCTGCGCGCGCCGCGGCTGCCGCCATACACCAGCGCCACCGGGAGATCGTCGGTGAGGTCGAAAGCCCGCCGGCAGGTTGCCCGATCCTGGGCGAACAACTCCGGGCGCACGGGGTAGCCGGTCACCAGGGCGCGGGGATGGCCGGGCCGCAGCCCCAGACGCGGCAGGGACTCCTCGACGCTGGTCGCCGTGAGAGTGGCGATGCGCGAGAGGAAACGCACGGCCAGACCGGGCACGACGTCGGGCAGGTAGATCAGCGTGGGCACGCCGCGACCGCGGGCGGCGAGGAACAGCGGCACACAGACGTAGCCACCGGTTCCCAGAATGGCGCCGGGCCGCACTTCGGCGAGCAATCGCCACGCCGCGCGCGCGCCGGCGGCCATGGTGGCGGCCCCACGGGCCAGTTCCAACGGCCCGCGCCCGCGCAGGGCCGCCGCGGGAAGCCCGCGGAAGGGCAACTGGCTCTCGCTGGCCACGATGCGTTCCTCCATACCCCCGATGCTCCCCACGTACACCAGTTGCGGCCCGTCGTCGCCGGGCCTAGCGACGGCGATAGCTGCGGCGACCGCCAGGGCCGGGTACACGTGACCGCCCGTGCCCCCGCCAGACAAAACGATGCTGCAGGCTGAAGAAGGCGGGGAGGCGCCGAAGGGGCGGGGCATCGGTGATCTCCTGAGCGTGGTACTGAACGGTATGTTTCGAGATGTTCAACAGAATGCCGACGGCGATCATACTCGTGTAGAGCGAGGTATTGCCATACGAGAGAAACGGCAGCGTCAACCCGGTGAAGGGCAACAGCGAGGTGGTCACCGCGATATTGAGCAGCGCCTGGAGGCAGATCCAACTGGTGATACCCACGGCCACCAGGGCGGCGAAGGGGTTGGGCGCGCGCCCGGCGATGCGAAAACCGCGATAGGCGAACACCACAAAGGCCGCCATCACCGCGAGCGTGCCGATCAACCCCAGTTCTTCACCGATGATAGCAAAAATCGTATCGGTGTAGGCCTGTGGCAGCCACTGGAACTTCTGGCGCGCCTGGCCCAACCCCTGGCCGAAGATCCCCCCGCTGCCCAGGGCCAGCATCGCGTGGATGGGTTGGAAGCCGAAGGTGTCGTAGTATTTCCAGGGGTCGAGAAAGGCCAGGATGCGATAGTTGCGAACCCCCATCACGAAGACCATGAACCAGAAGGCCCCGGCGGCCAGCGTGGCGGCGCCGGCCACGTGCCAGAGATTGGCCCCGGCGGCGAAGTAGATCACCCCGCCGATCAGCACCAGCACGACGGTGGTGCCCAGGTCGGGCTGCAGCATCACCAGGCCGCAGACCAGGCCAAGCATCACGCTGAAGGGGATCAAGCCGTAAGTCACGTTCCCTAACTTCTCGCTGCGCCGCGAGAGCCAGTCGGCGAAGTAGATGATAATCGCCAGTTTCGCCAGTTCGGCGGGCTGGACGCTCACCAGGCCGAGCACGCCTTCGCCGAAACGGATCCACGAACGCGAGTTATTGACCCTGGTCAGCGAATCGGGCAGGATCAGCACCAGGAAGAGCAGCAGGAGCGCCGCCCCCATCAGGTGCACCGAGTATCGCCGCCAGATTCGATAATCGATCCGAATAGCGGCAAGCATTCCGATCGTGCCGATGATGGCGCCGATGGTCTGGCGCACCAGATAGTAGTACTGATTCTCGTGGTCGCGGAAAGCCTCGATAAAGCTCGCGCTGTAGACCATCACCAGGCCCAGGGCCACCAGTGAGCCTACGGTAGCGAGCAGGACGTAATCCGGTCTGGAGGTGCGTTCGGTCACAGGTTCCCCCTGCTTATCCGGGCGCGCTCACCTGGCCCCTGGCAGGAGCACGGCGAGCGCGATCAACCCGATGAACAGCGCCGCCACGGCGGCCCATCCCCACGGCGGCGCGCTGCGCGCCAGCACCGGCGGGTAGAAACGCGGGTCCAGCCTCAGACGCGGCGCCAGGGCCACTCCCGCCAGCGCGCCAGCGATCAGCCCGCCCAGGTGGCCCCAGTTGTCAATCACCCCGGCGGACGAAAAGCCGATGATCAGGTTGATCACCGCGATCGCGACCATGCTCTGGAGCTGGGCCCGTCCGAACTCGCCGAGGGTGGCACGGTTCAGGTAGTAGAAAACCCCCAGGCTGCCGATCAGCCCGAAGATCGCCCCGCTGGCGCCGACGGCGGGCGCGGGTGAGAGCAGATATGACGCCACGCTGCCGCCGATCCCGGCCAGGAAGTAGAGCGCCAGGAAGCGCGGCGCGCCGTAGATCCGTTCGCTCTCGGGACCGAGGGCGTAGAGGGCGAAGCTGTTGAAGAAGATATGGATGAGGTTGGCGTGCAGAAACATGGCTCCAACCAGGCGCCAGTACTGGCCGGCGTCAATCAGGCCATTTTCCTTGGCCCCCAGCACGAGCAACACCAGCAGATCGGGCTGGAACAGGGAAGCGCTGAGCAGGGTGCTCAGGGCGTACATCAGCAGGATCGCCGCCAGCAGCACCCACACGACCCGTGGCGGCCTGGCCAGCAACACCGGCGCCCGTGGCGGGGGTGGCGGGGCCGCCTGGCTCACCGGGTCGCTCCCCAGCAGCGATCGGCCCGGGTCTTCAGGCGCTTCCGCGGGCCGGCGCGCCCCGAACTCCCGTTCCAGGCGCCGTAGCGCCTCGTCCAGTTCATTGGACTCGTCGGATGGTTGTGTCATAGCCTACAGGATAGCCGGAACGGGGGCCTGCGGCAAATGGAGGGCCAGGGGGTAAGTGTTCAGATTTCTCCTGGGAGCGCGGGCAGCTTGCCCGCGGAGACGCGACGGGGGCGAACCGCCCTCGCTCGCAGGCGCATGGGTTACCCCAGGTGTGAACAGGTACGGCCAGGGGGCACGGGTTCGCATGAGCCATCCATGCGGCTGCGTCGCACACCACCGCAATGAACATACGGTTGTTTTTGGGAGGGCTGCGCCCTCCCAAACCCTCCCACGGGGTGAGGGGATGGGAAAACCAGGTTTCCCCAACCCCCCATGCCCGCGCAGCGCAACCCGGTCGCCGCTCACAACGCGCCCACCAGGCGCCGGAACTCCTCGCCGCGATGGAACTCATTGCGGAACATGCCGAAACTGGCGCAGCCGGGCGAGAGGAGCACCGTATCACCGGGCGCGGCGAGGGCGCGGGCGGCGCGGAGCGCCGTCGCCAGGTCGCCATGCGGCCCGCTGACGAGGGGCGGGTCGGAGGCAGCGGCGCGCACGGCCTCGAGCAGGCGCGGCGTGGCGCTGCCCTCCAGCAGGACCAGGGCCTTGACCCGGCGGGCGATTGCCGCGCCCAGGGCGGCGAACTCGAGGCGCTTGTCGGCGCCCCCGGCGATCAACACCAC
>DAOTYR010000670.1:0-15255 GCA_034434655.1 Chloroflexaceae bacterium | reverse complement strand
ACGACTTTTGCAGTCACATCTCAGCAGAAGCTGTGACGATGCAATGCGTAGATCCGCGCTGAACGACAGCGTTGGCGGGGCCAGGGTGCGTCATAGAACGAAGGCAAGGGAGACGATGACCGGATTCGAAGCAACTCTCGTTATCATTTCACTGCTCTTGCTGGCGCAGGTATCGTTCAGCACCTATCTGATGCTCTACGCCTGGAACGATGCGCGCCGCGGCGACATCTTCGCCGCGCCGAAGGAGTTCGCGCCGCCGCAGAAGAGCTTCACGGTGCTGCTGCCGGCGCGTCACGAAGAAGCGGTGATCCAGCACACGATCGAGGGCGTGCTGCGCGCCAACTACCCGAGCGAGTTGTTGGAGATTGTGGTGATCTGCCGCATTGATGATCCGGGCACCATCGAGAAGGTGCAGGAGAAGATCGTCGAACTGGTGCAGCGCGGCATTCATAACGTGCGCCTGATCGTGTTCCAGGATCTGCCGATCAATAAGCCCCACGGCCTGAACATCGGCTTCCGCAACACCCGGAATGACGTGGTGACGATCTTCGACTCGGAGGACGAAATCCACCCCGATGTGTTCAACGTGGTCAACACGGTGATGGTCACCGAGGGCGTCAACGTGGTCCAGGCGGGCGTGCAGTTGATGAACTTCGACTCGACCTGGTTCTCGGCGCTGAACGTGCTGGAGTATTTCTTCTGGTTCAAGAGCCGGCTGCACTACCACGCTGAGGTGGGCATCATTCCCCTGGGCGGCAACACGGTGTTCTTCACCCGCGAGATCCTCAACAAGATCGGCGGCTGGAACGAACACTGCCTGACCGAAGACGCCGACATCGGCATCCGCTTGAGCCAGATGGGCGAGCGCATTCGCGTCGTCTACGAAGATCAATTCGTCACCAGGGAAGAGACCCCGCCTACCGTGGGACAGTTTATCAAACAACGCACGCGCTGGAACCAGGGTTTTCTGCAGGTGCTGCAGGCGGGGGCCTACTGGTCGCTGCCAAAGCTCAGCCAGCGGCTCCTGGCGGTCTTCACCCTGGCCTCGCCGGTGCTGCAGGCCTTTACGACCTTTTACATTCCGGTGTCACTCTATACGATGTTTTTCGTATCAATGCCGCCCCTGGTGGCGCTGATCCTCTGGCTGCCGGCGTATATGCTGATCGGCCAGTATGTGCTGAACTGGATCGGCTTGCGCGAGTTTGTGTCAGCCCACAAGCTGACGATGCCGCCGCTGATGTGGCTGCGCCTGCTGATCGCCTTCTACCCGTTCCAGATCTTGCTGGGCATCGGCGCCGTGCGCGGATTGTACCGCCACCTGCGCGGGACGAACAACTGGGAAAAGACCCGGCATGTCAACGCCCATCGCAGCTCTGCGACCCCGGGCTGATAGGGGACGCCGGCAGGCCTGACCCCGCCGGCCCCCCCGGCGCCTGAACGACTCGAGATACGTTGGAATGCATGCCCCTGAGGAGGCCACTGATGAGCGTCAGCCTTGCCCCAGCCGCGCTGCCCGAGGCGCGACCGCGAATGGCGATCTGGTCGAACCTGATCACCCTTGCCCTGGTCTGCGTGGCCGCGCTGGTGCACAGCTACAACATGTTCGGCTTTCCCCTCTATCTGGGCGACGAGGGGATCTACATGGCCCAGGCCTACGCCGTCGCCAAACTGGGAAGCATCACGCCCTACGCGTACTGGTACGACCATGCGCCTGCGGGCTGGATCCTGATCGCACTGTGGACGATGGTCACCGGCGGTTTTCACACCTTCGGCACGGCCATTGACAGCGGCCGCACCCTGATGCTGCTGTTGCACATCGTCTCGCTGGTGCTGCTGTTCCGCATCGTGTTGCACCTGACGGGGAACAACCTGGCGGCTGCCATCGGCGGGCTGTGCTATGCCCTCTCGCCGCTGACGGTGGTCTATGGGCGCATGGTGTTGCTCGACAACATTATGATCGTCTTCGTGCTCGCCGGCACGCTACTGCTAGTGAACTATGACGGGTTGCTCTGGCGCTTGTTTGTGGGCAGTCTGCTGATTGGCATCGGCGTGCTCTCCAAAGAAAGCGCCATGGCGCTGCTGCCGGTGCTGATCATCGGGGTCTGGACGCTGACGCATGCCCAGCACCGTCCCTTCGCTCGCGGGGTGTGGCTGTTTGGCGCGCTGGCGACGGTCTCGCTCTATCCGCTCTACGCCGCACTGCGCGGCGAGTTGCTGAACTTCTCGTTTTCCTCTCCGCTGAACGGCGACGGCAGCGGCGTGACCCTGCTGGGCGCGGTGCTCTGGCAAGTCGGTCGCAGTGGCGGGGCGCCCTGGGATCCCCAGAGCGATTTTATGCGCGTCGTGACCGGAAGCTGGCTCGCGCGCGACCCGTGGCTGCTGGGTGTGGGCCTGGTTGCCACGCTCTGGAACCTGGCGCGGGGCGATGGGCGCACCCGCCTGATCGCCGGGCTTGGACTGGTCGCCTGCCTGAGCCTGATGCGCGGGGGGCCGGTGCTCGAGTTCTATATTATCGGCGTGTTGCCCTTTCTGGCGCTGAACGTGGGCCTGGCAGCGGCGCGGATCGCCGACCTCACGCGCATGCCCGGCATGCTCCTGGCGCTGCTGATCGGCGTCGGGGTGCTGGGAGTGAGCAATCTCAATCGCCAGAACGAGATCTTCACCCTCAATATGACCACGACGCAGCGGCAGGCCCTTGCCTGGGTGCGCCAGCACGTACCCGCCGACGCGCAGATCGTCATTGACGATGACCTGTGGGTGGATCTGCGGGACGGCCCCCCGGGCCAGCCCAGCTTTCCGGGGGCCCACTCGCACTGGAAGGTGGCCAACGACCCGGCAGTCTATCGCGAGCTGTTCAACAACGACTGGCGCAATATTGATTACCTGATCACCACGCCAGGACTGGAAGAGATCTTCAAGCAAAACCCCGAGAAACTGCCCTATCAGGCCTGGAGCAATTCGACCCCGGTGGCCCGTTTCAACGTCGGCGACGCGGCCATCGAGGTGCGCCGGGTGAACCACGCCGGCATTGCCGTAAAAGACACGGTGCGCGCCGGTTACGCCAGCTTTGTAGCCAGCTACGTGCAGGATGGACGGGTCGTCGGCGCCGGAGCCTACACCGATGTGCGCGACCAGACCAGCGCCATGCTCATGGCCGTCTGGCACAACGACCAGCCCACCTTCGACGCCCTGTGGGCCTGGGCGCAACTGCGCCTGCAGGCCCCCGAAGGTCACCTGCTGCACACCAACGAGCCGGGCATCGCCCTGCACACCTATGCCGACGCCAACGCCGAAGCGGCCCTGGCCTTGCTCCTGGCCGAACGACGCTGGAACGACGCCAGTTATGGCCGTGAGGGGTTGCGGATCGCCCGCGCGCTATGGGAGCGTTGCGTGGTCGAGATTGATGGCCGGCCCTATCTGGCCGCCGGCGACTGGGCCATCGAAGCGGATCGCTTCATCTTCGCGCCGGGAAGCTTCGTGCCCTATGCGATCCGCATGTTCGCCGAGGTGGACACCGAGCGCAACTGGTGGTGGTTGCTCGACAACACCTACGCGCTCCTGACGCAGGTGAGCGCCACCAGACTGGGCGAGGAGCGCAGCGTAGGGCTGCCGCCCACCTACGTGGCCCTCGACCGCGCCACCGGGGCGATCCGGCCCGACCAGCGCGGGCTTCCCGGTATGGGGGTCGCTTTCGGCGAGGAAGCCGCGCTCACCTACTGGCGCATCGCCCTGGATGCGCGCTGGTTCGACGATGAACGCTCCGATCGGTACTTGCGCAGCGCAGCGTTTCTCTTCGATGAGTGGCAGCGTAAAGGCGCGCTTGCCGGACGTTACGGCCACAATGGCACGGTGCAGAGCGACGAGGAGAGCCTGCTCCTCTACAGCGCCGTACTTCCGGTGTTCCTGACCGAGCATGAGCCAGCGGGTCACACGCTCTATGCCACCAGAATCGCCACCGCCTACACCAACACCCCCGACGGGGTGCGCTGGGGCAACGGCAAGAGCGTGGCCGAGCAACGCTGGGCCTGGCTCAGCAGCGCCTTTTACCTTGACATCCTGGATTACGTCTGGGAAGGTTGATGACGCCTGTACCACAAGGTGGGGAACCGCCGGAGGTTTCCCCACCTCCCCTCCGCTCATCGCCAGGGCGCCCGGCTCCTTCCCTCCGGCGGAGGGAAGGGGTACAGATGGCAACGAAACACACTTTACAGACCACACACGTTCACGGAGAAATAACGCATGCACTCGCCTATGCTTTTCACCGATCTGGTCGATCATCGCGCCGAACAACAGGATTATCGCGACCACGTGAGCGCGGAAAGCGGTTTTCAGACCCTGCTCGACCGTGACGTGGTCATTCGCCGTCTGCGCGGCGAGGCCGCCACGCATCCGCGCGTTCGCAGCCGCTTTGTGAACGAGATCAAGGGCCTTGCCTCATTGAGCCACCACGCCTTTGTGCGGGTCTACGATGCCGGAACGCGCGACGAGGCGCCCTTCGCGGTCTGCGAGCGGTTGCACGGCGTCACCCTTCAACATCGGCTCGACCTGCTGGCGGAGCAGCATGAGCGGATGAGCCTTGATGAGGCCACGCACATCGTGCAGTCCGTGGCCGAGGGGCTGGAGCACGCCCAGCGACGCGGCGTCCGGGTGTACGATCTGACGCCGGGGAACATCGTGCTCGCTGAGGATCGGCGGGTCGTGCTCACCAGTCTTGGTCAACCTCTGCCGGACAATCCGCTGGAGGCGCCGGTCGTCAGGCTGGCCTACGCCTCGCCTGAGCAACTCTTTGGCCTGCCGGACGAAGGCGCGAGCGCCATCTATGGCCTGGGCGTCTTGCTGGCCCACCTTGTCTGTGGCCGGCTGCCTTTCGAGGGCAACGCGCTTAGCGTGCTGGCGCAAAAACAGCGCTCGGGCAGCCTGCCGGTGCTCGAGGATGTGCGGGCAAGCCTGGTGTGCCCCTACCCGCTGGCCGCGGTTATCCACCGCGCCACACTGGCCAACCCCGCCGAGCGTTATGACAGTATCAGGTCCTTCCGCGCGGCGCTGCGCGAGAGCCTGTCGGGCCGGCAGGCGCTCGCGTCTGCCGGCCCGCGCCAGACCGTCTACGCCCTGTCGTTGTCTGAGAGACCGCCGGTAGAAACGGAGGAGCGTGTGGCATCGGTCTTTCCCGTCGAAGCCAGACCGTTCAGCGTCCGTGAACCGGCGCCTGCGGCGCGCCACGCCAGCGAGCTGCGCAGCGCCCCGGATACCCCGGCACCCCCTGACGTGACCGCGACGGCGGAGCCGATGCAGGTCGCGACCGCCGCGAGGCTGGTGACGGAGGAAGCGCGCCAGGCGCCGGCGACGCCAGACAAAGGCGCCGCGCAGGTGCCAGGCGCCGATAAGCCCGAGTTGCAGGCGGCGCTGCCCTACACGCTGCTCATTCCGCTTCCCGAGGATCAGCCGCAGGCCCTCCCGGCGACCGCAGAGCGGCCGGCGCCACGCCAGACCCTGATCAGCCCGGTCCACCTGGCCATGTTGATGATCCTGGGGATGCTTGCCATCGGCGCGGCGTTGATGTTTGGCTAACGTGAACATAGGCTGGGAGCGCGGGCAGCTTGCCCGCGTAGATGCGCCGAGGGCGGGACGCCCGCGCTCCCGGGCCGTTTGCATCGGGCGTTGTGCGCCATACGCATGGGGCCTAACGTGAACATAGGCTCTCGAAGAGGGGGGTGGGGAAACCGGGTTTCCCCACGCCCCCGCCCCGCAGGGGCATGGGGAAACCAGGTTTCCCCATGCCCCCACCCGCGGGAGGGATTGGGAGGGCCAGGCCCTCCCAGGAACAACCGTATGTTCATTGCGGCGTTGTGCGGCGGAGCCGCACACACGGCCGAAGTGACAGGAGGTGCGCGGTCGCCTCATGGCAGGGAGCAGGGGAGGGCCGCGGGCCATCGATCAAGACAAGGTCTCGTCGCGGTCATAGTCGCCGGTGGGATGGAGGTACCGTTGTCCGCGCAACCGTCGTAGGGATAGACTGCACCTGACGCCCTTTCGTGTCAGGAAAGAACTATGCTGCACCCAACCCTTCGACGTTCCACGCTCATCTTGATCGCGTTAACGCTCCTGGCAGCCCTGTCCGCCCTTCCCACCGCCCGCGCCGCATCGAAGATCGTCGGCGACGGCACGCCCGGCAGTTGCACCGAAGCAACCCTGCGCGCGGCGCTGGTGGGCGGGGGCAACGTCAGCTTCAACTGCGGGGGCGCGCCACTGACCATTACGGTGAGCGCGCCCTTCGAGATTACGGCGCCGGAAACCACGATAGACGGCGGCGGGCTGATCACCTTGCGGGGCCAGAATAGCCGGATCATCGCCCATCGCACCACCGGCGCGCAGGGGAGCAGCACGCTCACCCTGCGGAACCTTACGCTTGCCGGCGGGCGGGCCAGCGGCGCCAATGACGCCGCCAACGGCGGCGCCATCGCCAGCGTCTTCGCCGCCGCCAATCCGGCCTTCAAACCAGTGCTCGTTGTCGAGCACGTCACCTTCGAGGATAACGACTCCACGGTTACCAGCCTGACGCGCGGCGACGCCTACGACTACGGCGGCGGGGCGATCTACGCGCAGGGCGGATCGGTGACGGTGCGGAACAGTCGCTTCGTCGGCAACGACGCCAACAACGCCGCCGGCGGAGCGATCCACGTCCTCCAGAGCGGTCTGGTCATCGAAGATAGCCAGTTCACCAACAACAGCGCCATCGGCGCGCGACCGCAGGACAGCCTGGGCGGCGCGATCTACATTGATGGTCTGGGCGGCGAGAACGGCCTGTTCCGGGTGGCGCGTGGCGTCTTTACCAACAACCGCGCCTACAATTCGGGCGGCGCGATCTATGTGAACATGTACGAGAACAGCAGCCGCGCCGAAGTGCTGGACAGCGCGTTTCTCGAAAACGCGGTGATCGGCGGCGAGCGCGCGCAGGGCGGGGCCATCGGCGGGGGTGGATCGAGCCTGGGCGGCGCGACCGGCAACCCCGCCATGCTGATCGAGCGCAGCCTCTTTAGCGCCAACAGCGTCCGGCGCACGCCCGGGGCCGGCGGCAATCCCAACGAAGACGGTTCGGGCGGCGCGCTGGCCTTTCCCCAACGAGCGCGGCTGCGGATCGTCAACAGCACCTTCGAGGGCAACCGGGCCGCCGGCGCGAGCTTCAACGCCAACGGCGGCGCGCTCTACATCGTGAACCACAGCGACCCCTTCGAGATCGTCAACAGCACCTTCGCCAACAACAGCGCCGGCTGGGTCGGCGGGGCCATCAGCGCCGGCCAGATCAATGGCCAGCCCGGCGGCCGGGTGCGCAATACGCTCTTCGTCAACAACACCGCCAAAAATGGCCCCAACGACTGGAACATCCAGCAGCACTGCTCCTCCGAACTGGCGCACGATGGCCGGAGCCTGCAGTTCCCCCCGCGCCTGACCGGGGGCAACTTCTTCAACGACGTGACCTGCTTCCAGGGCAAGAGCGCGCCCAATCAGACCGGCGACCCCCAGTTCCGCGATCCGCAATTGCAGGCCCTGGCCGACAATGGCGGCCCGACCCGGACCATGGCCATCGCCGCTGCCAGCCCGGCCTTCAACGCCGGCGCCGATTGCCCGCCCACCGACCAGCGCGGCGTTGCCCGCCCCCAGGGGGAAGGGTGCGACCTGGGGGCCTTTGAAGTGGTGCTGGCCCTGTCGGTCGCGCCCGGGTTGATCGACCTGAACACCGCCAATCCGACCCTCGACGTGCTGGGTGATGGCTTCACGACCAGCAGCGTCGTGCAGGTCAATGGCGCCGACCGCCCGACGACCTTCATCAGCGCCCTGGCGCTGCGCGTCGAGCTCGCGCCCGCTGACGTGGCCGCCCCCGGCACGCTGCGCATCAGCGTGCGCGGCCCCGGCGCAAGCCTGGGCAGCGCCGAGGCGCGCGTGGTGGAGGGCCTGCGGCGCGTCCATATGCCGCTGATCCGCCGCTGAATGGGGCGTTCTCCGCCGGGGTTCGCGCCACCAGGCGGATGCGCCCTGGCCCCTGGGCGTGCGTCCTACCGTGAACATAGGTTCTCGAAGAGGGGGGTGGGAAAACCTGGTTTCCCCACCCCCCCGCGGACGCGGGCCTCCGGCCCGCGCACCCAGGCCCCGGCCCCTGGGAGGGTTTGGGAGGGCTGCGCCCTCCCAGGAACAACCTTATGTTCATCGCGGCGTTGTGCGCGAATCGCATGGATGGCTAACGTGAAAATAGGCTGCTGGAGCGGGGGTGTGGGGAAACCGGGTTTCCCCACGCCCCCGCCCCGCAGGGGAATGGGGAAACCCGGTTTCCCCATTCCCCCACCCGCGGGAGGGTTTGGGAGGGCTGCGCCCTCCCAAGAACAAACTTAATTTCATTGCGGCGTTGTGCGGCGGAGCTGCATGGACGGCTGAGGTGAACATTGTTCGCAGCGTTCAGCCCCCCTCCCAGCCTCCCCCCGCTGGGGGGAGGAGCCGGGTTCCCGCCCCCAGCGGGGGAGGGTCAGGGAGGGGGCGGGCCGGGACGCGCCGCTTCTGGCGGCGCCGCGCTCCCGAACCCTGGTCGCGCGGGGTGCGCGGAGAGGCGTGCAGAACCGTTCGCCACACCCCCTGATGATGGAGCAGACGCGAATCGTCTCGTGCTATAATACACAGAGCCTTTTTGCCAGCCCGCTCGGCTTCGCCGCTCGACGAGATGAAAAGGGGGTTTCCGGGAGAGCCGCGCCCTGCCATCCGGAGCAGGCGACCTTTCGGCCAGCGGCGCGGGGCAACCCGGTGGCCCCACCGCAGGCGACCTTTCGGGCACGGGAGAAGAGGAACCCCGGGTTCCCCTCCTGCCCTCAACCGGCGCGGTTGATCTCTGGGGCAGGGGGGTGGGGAACCCCGGGTTCCCCTCCTCCCCTCAACCGGCGCGGTTGATCTCTGGGGCAGGGGGGTGGGGAAACCCGGTCTCCCCACCTCCCCCCAACCGGATGTGTTCAAACAAAAGGTTCTTCCTGGAGGAATGGCTCTGAAAGGAGGTGAGCGCCATGTCGGCCCCTGACCTTAGCGGCCTTCGCGTCCGGATGTTGAAGGTATGCCCGGCGGCTGGGCTGCCAGCCGTGCTCATCTCCCAGGGAGCAGATCCGTATGAGCGACCCGAAATCTGAGAAAACGCACACCGAGCGCTACGATCCCGCCGCGATCGAAAAGAAGTGGCAGGATCGTTGGGCCGCCGATGACCTGTACAGGACCGGCTCCGCCGCTGGCCGTCCCAAGTACTACGTGCTGGATTTTTATCCCTACCCCTCCGGCGAGGGGTTGAGCGTCGGCCACTGCCGCAACTACATCCCCACCGATGTGGTGGCCCGCTACTACCGCATGCGCGGCTACAATGTGCTCCATCCTATGGGATGGGACGCCTTCGGCCTGCCCACCGAAAACCAGGCCATTAAAACGAAGACCAACCCGGCCGTGCTGACCCGGCGCTACGCGGCGAACTACAAGCGCCAGATGAACCTGATCGGGGTCAGCTACGACTGGAGCCGTGAAATCACCTCCTCGGAGCCTGACTACTACCGCTGGACGCAGTGGATCTTCCTGCGCCTCTATGACCACTGGTACGACCGGCGGGTGGATCGGGCGCGTCCCATCGCGGAACTGGAGGCCGAACTGGCCGTCAGCGGGACCGATCGCCTCGACCTGCCGCTGTCGGAGCGGCGGATCAGCGCCGACGAGTGGAACGCCTATACGCCCCTGGAGCGCCAGGAGTTCCTGCGGCGCTTTCGCCTGGCCTACCGCGGCGAAGCTACCGTCAACTGGGACCCGGTGGATAAGACGGTCATCGCCAACGAAGAGGTCGGCCCCGATGGGCGGGCCTGGCGCAGTGGGGCCCTGGTGGAGCGGAAGGTCCTCAAGCAGTGGTTCTTCCGCATCACCGCCTACGCCGACCGGCTGGATCGCGATCTCGATACGGTGGACTGGCCGCCGCAGATCGTCACCATGCAGCGCAACTGGATCGGGCGCTCGCGGGGCGCGGAGGTGGTCTTTCACACCGAGCAAGGCGACCCGATCGTGGTCTTTACCACCCGGCCAGATACGCTCTGGGGGGCGACCTTCATGGTGCTGGCCCCGGAGCATCCCCTGGTGCAAAAGGTGACCACCGGCGAGCAGCAGGCAGCGGTGGCGGCGTATGTCGAGCAGGCCCGGGCGCAGAGCAGCGTGGTCGCCCCGGTGGAAGAGAAAGACAAGACGGGCGTCTTTACCGGCGGGTATGCCATAAATCCCGTCAACGGCGCGCGCATTCCGATCTGGATCGCCGACTATGTGCTGATGAGCTATGGCACGGGCGCGATTATGGCTGTGCCCGCTCACGATGCCCGCGACTTCGCCTTCGCCCTCAAGTATGGGCTGCCGATCATCCCGGTGATCAACCGCCCCGACGACGCGGCCCGCTCGGTGCTGCGCGCCAGAACTTACCGCCCCGAACTGCGCGAGGCGCTGCGGGCAGCAGGCTACTCGTTCAACGAGGAGGCCGGCGAGGTGATCGTGGACCTGCGCGGCGCTCAGGCGCAGGCCTACGCCGACCTGGTGCGCCCCTACCTGGTAGAGGGATGGACCGAGGTGGCCGGCTCGGGCTGGCTGGCGATCTTTCCCGACGCGACCATCCCCTTCGACAGCGTCGAGGCCGATGCGCGCATCGCCAGCCGCATCCGCACCGAACTGCGGGTGGACGCCATCCCCACCTACCTGGCCTACCTGGTGACGGTGCCCGCCTACCGCGAGATCGTCTACCACGACGAGTACGGCGCGCCCATCCACTCGGGGCCGATCAATGGTGTGCCCGGCGCCGAGGCAGTTGAGCGCACCATCGCCTATCTGGAGGAACACGGGCTGGGCAAAGGGCGCATGAACTACAAGATGCGCGACTGGCTGATCAGTCGCCAGCGGTACTGGGGGACGCCCATCCCCATCATTCACGCCGAGGACGGCATGGAAGTGATGCTCTCCGACGATGCATTGCCGCTGACCCTGCCCGGCGTCGAGAACTACGAGCCAACCGCCACGGGTGAGTCGCCGCTGGCCAAGATCGACGAGTGGGTCAACGTTACGCTGCCCGATGGGCGCAAGGGCCGCCGCGAGACCGATACGATGGGCACCTTCGCCTGCTCCTCGTGGTACTTCCTGCGCTTCGCCGATCCGCACAACGACCGCGAACTGGCCGCGAAGGAGTTGCTGGATTACTGGCTGCCGGTGGATATGTACGTCGGTGGCGCCGAGCACGCGGTGATGCATCTGCTCTACGCCCGCTTCTGGACCAAGTTCCTCCACGATTACGGCCTGTTGCGCTTCGTAGAGCCGTTCACGAGCCTGCGGAACCAGGGGTTGATCCTGGCGCCGCCACGGGAGGTGAATGGGCAGATCGTCATCGAGAAGATGTCGAAGTCGAAGAACAACGTCATCACCCCCGATGAGGTGGTGGCGAAGCACGGCGCCGATGCCCTGCGCGGCTACGAGTGCTTCATCTCCGACTTCGAAGCCTCGGTGCCCTGGAGCACCGACGGCGTGCCCGGGGTGCGCCGCTGGCTCGACCGGGTGTGGCGCATCGTGCTCGCCCCGGAGGAGGAGCGCAACCCCGAGGCGAGCGTTAGCGAACGGCAGTTGCGCCGGGTCACGCATCAAACGATCATGCGCATCTCGAACGACATCGAGGGCTTCAAGTTCAACACCATGGTCGCGGCCTTGATGGAGTTCACCAACGCGCTCTACAAGGCGCGCGACGCCGGTCTGGTCGGCACGCCCGCCTGGGGCGAGGCGATTGAGACGCTGATCTTGCTGATGGCCCCGGTGACGCCCCACATCGCCGAGGAATTGTGGGCGCGCATCGGGCGCCCCTACAGCGTGCATCAGCAGCGCTGGCCGGTCGCCGATCCCGCCCTGGCGGCCGAGGACGAGGTGGAGATCGTCGTGCAGGTCAACGGCAAGGTGCGTGACAAGCTGGTCGCCCCGGTGAACACCGACGAGGCGCGCCTGCGCGAGCTGGCCCTGGCCAGTGAACGGGTGCAGAGCTACGTCGATGGGAAAACCATCCGCAACGTGATTGTCGTGCCGGGTAAACTGGTCAATATCGTGGTTGGTTGAAGTGCACTCGCCCGGTTGGAGGGAGGTGGGGAAACCCGATTTCCCCTCGCTCCGGCCAGAGGCCAGAACCGCGTGCTTCCCACCACCCGCTTTAGAAAAGGCGCGCCACGGCCCCTGGGCCGTGGCGCTGGACGCACCGGCATGCGCATCGCTACACAGCGACTGATCTGGGCCTATGGCTTCGCGCTGATCGGAGTGCTGCTGTTTGCGCTGCGACGCGCGTTGTTGCCAAATTACTTCGAGCTTGAGGGCCTGCCCCTGGCGATTGCCATTCCTTCGGCGCTCTACTCATGCTACACCAACCCCGCCCTGAGCACCTGCGGCGACGGGGTGATTTTTGCCCTGACAGCGCTCGGCGTGGTAGCCGCAAGCGGCTGGGGCAGCCTGGGGCGGAGCATCTTCGCGGTTATTCTGGGTATTCTCCCCCTGAGCTTCTACTTCCTCTTCGCCGCGGCCGGGCTGGCGGTGCCGATGCTGCTGCTTATCCCGCTGGCGATTGAACTGGGCGATCGGTGGCTCTTCGTGGAGCGCTGACGCGCGTCTGGGAACCTGGGAAACCCAGAGGCGCCCACGCCCCTGCTCGCCGGTGGGTCGGGCGACCCGACGCCGGTCGGGAGCCAGGAAAGCCGGATTTCCCCATCCCCCTGCCACGAGAACAACAGCCCGCCGACGCGCGCATGAGCGCTCACTCGGCGGCGGAAGGCTCGCCACCGGGGGAATAGCCCATCTTGATCCAGCCCTTCTTAATCGCGTAGATCACGGCCATCGTGCGATCGTTAACCTGAAGCTTGGAGAGGATCGAGGTAATGTGGTTCTTGACCGTCTGGCCGCTGATGGACAACTCGTTGGCAATCTCCTTATTGGAAAGGCCGCGGGCGATGCAGTCAAGGATCTCGATCTCGCGGCTGGTCAGCGGCGCGAAGAGGCTGGTAGTCTGATCTTCGTCAGTAGCGGCCAGTTCGCGGAACTGGTGGAGCACGCGAGTGGCGACAGCCGGGCGGGCCAGCACAGCATCGTTGATCAGGTAGCGGCCCCTGGCGACCTCGCGGATGAACAGCAGCAGTTCCTCGGGATGCACATCCTTGGACGAATAAGCGGCCGCGCCGACCTTGATGGCCTGGAACAGTTGATCGTCGTCCTCATAGACACTGAGCACAATGATCCCGATGCGCGGGTCGCGACGCTTGATCACGCGGGCGACCTCCAGACCGTTGAGACCGGGCAGGTTGATATCCACCAGCACCACATCGGGGTTGAGGCGTTCGGTGAGTTTCAGGGCTTCCTGGCCATTTTCAGCTTCGCCGATCACCGTAATATCATCAGCGTCTTCGAGGCTCCAGCGGATCCCCTGGCGGAAGAGAGGGTGATCGTCAATGATCAATACACGGATCAGATTTGGACTGGTCATAGGGGCCTCGATGGGATTCCTTCGCCGCGCAGCGGCAGACTTACCGCTACCTCGGCGCCATGGCCGGGGCGAGTGGTAACCACAAAGCTAGCGCCGATCAACTCAGCCCGCTCGCGCATACTGGTCAGTCCCCAACTCTCGCGCCCGGCGCGGCGGGCCACTTCGCGGAGATCGAAGCCTGGCCCCTCGTCGCGAATGAGGAGCACCAGACGCTCGTCACGCCGGGTGAGCACGATGTGGATCGGGGCGCCGGGAGCATGCTTGCGGGCGTTCTGGAGCGACTCCTGAACAATGCGGTAGAGAACGATCTCCGCCTCGGCAGGCAGGCGGGGGAGCGGATCGAGATCCAGGCTGACCGGAACGTTGACCGTATCACGGTAGCGCTGCACGTACTCGCGGATGGCATTGCCAAGCCCGTGCTCCTCGAGCTTGCCTGGCCGGAGATCGGCGATGAAGCCGCGCACCTCGCGCAGGCCCTCGCGGGCATTCTCGCTGAGTTGCCCGAGCATCTCTTGCAGACGGTCGAGCTTGCGATCGGCCAGCAACGTCTGGCAGCGTTCGAGGCCCATCAGCGCATTCGCCAGCACCTGGGACGGCCCGTCGTGCACCTCGCGCGCCAGACGCGCCCGCTCTTCTTCGCGGCCCATGATCACTTGAGAGCGCAGGGCCTGCACCCAGGGGTCGGAGGTTTCGCCCTCACCGCCGCCCCCCAGGGTGGCGCTGCTCATATCGATCTGACGCACCAACTGGTCGAGCTGGCGCAGGGCGCGGCGCATCTGCTCATACTCCCGCGTCAGGCCCTCGTGGGCAGCGCGCAGGCGACGCTGGCGCTCGGCCAGGGTGGTGGCGCTGACCTGCCCCCGCTCGGACGCAAAGCGCGCCTGGATGAGCACCTCGTCGAGCTGGCGTTCCGATCGGCGCACCTCGGCTTCGAGCCGGGCAAGCTGGCGCTGCGCGGAGGTGTGCAGCGCTCGCAGACGGGTGATCTGCTCGGCGACGATGGCATGCGCCGCCTCCAGCAGCGCGGAAGGCTCCGGATGCACAGGACCTGCTCCCTGCTTGCGAATGACGTATGCTCAGTATAGCATGCGCGCGAACGAGCGGGCAACACACCCCCTGAGTACGTAGGGCTACGTCAACGTCGTCCGCCCGGCGACTGAAGCCGCGGGCGAGCCTCTGCGAAGCCCGCCTGCGCGGGCTCGACAGGCCACGCAGGTGGCCTTCGCACCAGGAGCCGAGGCGTTATGGTCTTTGAGAAATTCATCCGCTATGCCGGGCTGGCCGTGGGGCTAAAGCCCTCGGCTACGGAATGCGAAGCCCGCCTGCGCGGGCTAGAGCGGATTATTTATTCAAAGACCATTACGCCCACGGCGCGGACGATCAACCGGACGTTGACGTAGCCCTCCTGAGTACGTGTTCATATGTCTCCCGGGAGCGCGGGCAGCTTGCCCGCGGAGACACGACTGAGGGTGGGACGCCCGCGCTCTCGGGCGCGGGTGGTACCCCGGGTGTGAACAGTTCCGTTCTTGACGCGCCTTGACATCGGGCGGCTGCTCTGCTACAACTCCCGATGGACAAGGGGGCCAGCGGCCCATCCGTGCAGGGGGAAGGGGCAACCTGGTTTCCCCTTTCCCCTCCAGCCGTCCATGCGGCTCCGCCGCACACCGACGGGATGAACATACTTCCTGGGAGGGCGTCGCCCTCCCACACCCTCC
>DAOTYR010000669.1:0-4171 GCA_034434655.1 Chloroflexaceae bacterium | reverse complement strand
GGCGCCAGGGCAAGATCGCCGGTGACGGACAGGTTTGCCGTGGAGGGCACGACCGCGCGGGCAAAGCCGAGGCTGGCCGCCTCGGCGAGCCGCCGATCGAGCTGGCTCACGCTCCGCAACTCGCCCGAGAGACCGATCTCGCCGATCAGCGCCAGATCCGCGCTCACCGGCTGATTGCGATACGACGAGACGATCGCCATGGCCACGGCCAGATCCGCGGCGGGTTCGCTGATGCGTAATCCACCAACAATGTTGACATAAATATCCTGGTTGAACAAAGGCAGACCGACGCGCTTGGTGAGCACGGCGCTGAGCATCAACAGGCGATTGAGATCGAAGCCGTTGGTCGTGCGGCGCGGCGGGGTGTTGCTGGTGGAGGAGGTGAGGGCCTGCACCTCCACCAGGAGCGGGCGCGTGCCTTCCAGCGTCACCGCGACGGTCGAGCCGGGGCTGCCGGCGGAACGTTCGGCGAGGAAGACCTGTGAAGGATTGGGCACCTCGCGCATGCCATCGCCGGCCATCTCGAAGACGCCGATCTCGTTGGTCGAGCCAAAGCGGTTCTTCACCCCCCGCAGCAGCCGGTACTGGTGGAAGCGGTCGCCTTCCAGGTAGAGCACCACGTCAACGATGTGTTCGAGCACCCGCGGCCCGGCGATAGCGCCTTCTTTGGTGACGTGCCCGACCAGGACGATGGGGATCCCCAGTTCCTTGGCCACGTGCATCAGGCGCAGCGCGCCCTCGCGCACCTGGCTCACGCTGCCGGCGGCGCTGGTCAGGTCCTCCAGGTAGACTGTCTGGATCGAGTCGATAATGACCAGCCCCGGGCGCAGGGCGCGGATCTGCTGGAGCACGGCGTCCAGGGACGTTTCGGCGTACACGAACAGGTCATCGTGCCGCAGGTTCAGGCGTTCGGCGCGCAGTTTGATCTGCTGGGCCGACTCCTCGGCGCTCACATAGAGCGCCGGGGCGACCGCGGCGGCGAAGTGGGCCGCCACCTGGGTGAGCAGGGTGCTCTTGCCGATGCCGGGATCGCCGCCGATGAGCACCACGGAGCCGGGCACCAGGCCCCCGCCAAGGACGCGGGCGAGTTCGCCGGTGTACACCTCGAGGCGCTGAAAGCCGGCGGTGGACACATCGCGCAGGCGCACCGGGCGGGCGCTGGCCCCGTTGCCGCCGGCGCGGGCGGCGGGAGCGCGGTCCTCTATCTGCTCCACAAAGCTATCCCAGGCGCCGCAATCGGAGCACCGGCCCATCCAGCGGGTCTGTCGAGCGCCGCACTGCTGGCAGACGTAACTTGTGCGCGGTTTGCCCATACACCGGATTATACCACGCGGGTCACGCCTACGATGAACCATCGTAGATTCGGGTTTTCCGCGGGGCGTGCCCCCGCCGCAACCCTCGTAACACGCGGAGCCACGCGCATCGCGCGTGGCTCCGGGAACAAGGTGGTCAGGCCGCATGGCCGGTTGCGTTACCGCGCGGAGAAGCCCGGCCTCTCCGCGCCCGTGCGTTCCTACTCCACGAGGGCCGGGCTTTCTTCGGCCTGCTGGGGGCTCTCGCCGCCGGTTTGCCCCTCAAGCTCGCGCTGGGAGCGCAGGCGGAGCGTGTCACCCTCGGTATCCACGACGATCGTATCGCCCTCCTGGAAGCGCCCCTCCAGCAAGCCCTCGGCGAGGGCGTCCTCGATCAGATTGGTAATGATGCGGCGCAAGGGGCGGGCGCCGAAGGCTGGATCGTAGCCGCGGCGGGCCAGAAGGTCGAGGGCGTCCTGGCGCACATCCAGCCGCATCTGGTGCTCATCGAGCTGCTTCTGCACCCGCTTGAGCATCAATCTGGTGATCTGCTGGATCTCCTCATTGGTCAGCGGATGGAAAATGATCGTCGCATCAATGCGGTTAAGGAACTCGGGGCGGAACAGCGCCTTGAGGGCGTCGTCCACCTTGCGGCGCATATCGGTCTGGTCAATCTCATCGGCGTTGATGCCGAAGCCGATGCGACTGGCGCGGCGGATGTGCTCCGTGCCGACGTTCGAGGTCATGATAATGATAGTGTTGCGGAAGTCGACCTTGCGGCCCTTGCCATCGGTGAGGTGACCGTCTTCGAGCACCTGGAGCAGCAGGTTGAAGGCGTCGGGGTGAGCCTTCTCGATCTCGTCGAAGAGCACGACCGAGTAAGGCTTGCGGCGCACGGCGTCGGTCAACTGGCCGCCCTCGCCGTAGCCGACATAGCCGGGAGGCGACCCCACCAGCCGCGAGGTGGTATGGCGCTCCTGGAACTCGGACATGTCGATCTTGATCAGGCTCTCTTCGGAGCCGAACATAAACTCGGCCAGGGTTTTGGCGAGTTCGGTCTTGCCCACGCCGGTAGGGCCGAGGAAGAGGAAGCTGCCGATGGGGCGCTTGGGATCCTTGAGCCCGGCGCGGGCGCGGCGCACGGCCTTGGAGATGGTCACGATGGCCTCTTGCTGGCCGATCACCCGGTTATGGAGGAACTCCTCCATCTGCATGAGGCGAACGGTCTCATCGCCCTTGAGGCGGGTCACGGGAATCCCCGTCCACATCCCCACCACCTCGGCGATATCCTCCTCGGTGACATAGGGACGCTCGATGATGCGATCATCGCCCCGGGCGGCGCCCATCTCCTGTTCGATGGCGCTGATACGCATCTGCATGCGTTCCTCGCGCTCGCGGAGGTCGCTGGCGAGTTCGTACTGCTTATCTTCGAGGGCCGCCTCGCGCTCCTTGCGCAGGGCCTCGAGGCCGCGGAGGGCATCGCGGAGCTGCGGCGGGGTAGCGCTGCGGTACATGCGCACGCGGCTGGCAGCCTCGTCGATCAGGTCAATGGCCTTATCGGGCAGTTGGCGATCGGGCACATAGCGGGCCGAGAGGGCCGCGGCGGCCTTAATCGCCTCGTCGCTGATCTGCAACTGATGGAAATCCTCATAGCGCGACTTGATGCCGCGAAGGATCTGCACCGTATCCTCAAGGCTGGGCTCCTCGACCATCACCGGCTGGAAGCGGCGCTCAAGGGCGGCGTCGCGCTCGATGTACTTGCGGTACTCATCGAGGGTGGTGGCGCCGATGGTCTGCAATTCGCCGCGCGAGAGGGCCGGCTTGAGGATATTGGCCGCGTCGAGGGTGCCCTCGGCGCCGCCGGCCCCGATGATGGTATGGAACTCATCAATAAAGAGGATGCAGCGCGTCTCTTTGATCTCATCAATCACCCGCTTGAGGCGCTCCTCGAACTGGCCGCGGTACTTGGTGCCGGCTACCAGAGCGCCCATATCCAGCGTGACCACGCGCTTGCCCTTGATGCTGTCGGGCACGTCGCCCTGCACGATCCGCTGGGCCAGCCCCTCGACGATCGCCGTCTTGCCCACGCCGGGTTCGCCGATGAGGGCCGGATTGTTCTTGGTGCGGCGCGAGAGGATCTGGATGACGCGCTCAATCTCATGCTGGCGGCCAATGATCGGGTCGAGGCGGCCAGCCTCGGCCATTTCGGTGAGATCGGTGCCCAGGGCATCGAGATAGGGCGTCTTCGACTGGCGCTGGGCGGCGCTGCCGGGCGCGGCGCCGCGCTGTTCAGCGGTGCCGGTGGTGCCGTGGCGCAGCACGCGCATAACCTGATTGCGCACCTGTTCCAGGCTCACACCCATGATGTCCAGTACACCGGTGGCCACGCCCTCGCCGTTCCGCACCAGGCCGAGGAGCAGATGTTCGGTGCCGATGTAGTGATGATTGAGGCGATTGGCTTCCTCAATCGCATACTTAATGACCTTCTGGGCGCGCGCAGTGAGTTCCTGATCGGCTGCAGGAGTGCCCTCCCCAATCCCGACGATGAACTCGACGGCGCTGCGCGCCTGGGCCAGTTTGACCCCCAGGTCATCGAGGACGCGCGCGGCAATCCCCTCGCTCTCGCGGATGAGCCCGAGCAGGATATGCTCGGTGCCAATGTAGGGGTGGTTAAACGAGCGCGCCTCTTCATGCGCGAGCTGCAGCACCTGCTTGGCCCGCTTGGTAAACTTACTGTAAAGATCTGACATGGAAGTTCTCCACTAGCTATCCCTGAACCAGTCGCAGGTGCGCCCACAGGGATGAACGTACAGGCGACCGATGCCCGATATACCGGCAGAGCCTGGAGTCTGAGCAGGCATCGGGGCTCCTCAGATTCC
>DAOTYR010000668.1:0-5537 GCA_034434655.1 Chloroflexaceae bacterium | reverse complement strand
TTTACCACCCGGCCCGTTGGCGCCGGCATCGGCCTGGGGATCGCCGTCAGCATGGGCATCGTCGAGCGCCACGGCGGGCGCCTGGAGTTCGCCAGCGCCCCCGGCAAAGGCACCACCGCGCGGCTGAGCCTGCCCCTAACGTGAACATGGGGGAACCAGGTTCCCCCATACCCCCGCCCGGGGGAGGGTTTGGGAGGGCTACGCCCTCACGCAGGGGGCTGGGGCAACCCGGTTTCCCCACCCCCGCGCCCCCGGGAAGGTGAGGGCCTGGCTCTTGCGCAGGGGGATGGGGAAACCGGGTTTCCCCATCCCCCACCCGGTGAGGGTTGGGGAGGGCGCAGCTCTCCCAGGAAGAACCTATGTTCATCCTGTTCGTGTGCGGCGGAGCCGCATGGACACCTGATGAGAGAGTCCGATCTCGCACCGAAAGGGCGAGAGCCAGGCAGAAATGACCTGGCCCCGCAATCGCGGAGTAACAAGCCGGCGTGGCGCCAATATGGGCATCCTGCGCTGTGATCATCCGGATATTCTGAGTTTTATCACCTGTAAACTCGATATCACGAAGATCACGAATTTTAATATCAGCGTCGCGATTACCGACGCTTTCATGGACGCGGTGAAGAACGATGCCGAGTACGATCTGATCAACCCGCGGACCGGCCAGGTGCATATCGCCTCCCGCGAGGGCCTGAAACATCCCCTCACCGGCGAACTGCTGGTTCCGCCCGGCCAGCCGACCCGGGTGCGCGCGCGGATGGTCTTCGATCTGATCGTGCAGTGCGCCCATGCCACCGGGGAGCCAGGGTTGTTCTTCATCGACCGGGCCAACGAGTACAACCCTGTGCCGCACATGGGCATGTACGAGGCGACGAACCCCTGTGGCGAGCAGCCACTGCTCGCCTACGATGTCTGCAACCTCGGCTCGATCAATCTGGGCAAGTTTGTGACCGCCCAATGCGCGATCGACTGGGAGGCGCTGCGCGTGGTGGTGCACCAGAGCACCCGCTTCCTCGACAATGTGGTGGATGCGAACAACTACCCGCTGCCGCAGATCACCGAGGTGAGCCAGCGCATCCGCCGCATCGGCCTGGGGGTGATGGGCTGGGCCGATATGCTCGTCCGTCTCGGCGTGCCCTACAATTCGACCGAGGCAATCGAACTGGGGCGCGATGTGATGCGCTTTGTTGACGAGCAGGCCCGGGTCGCCTCCGAGCAGCTCGCCGCCGAGCGGGGGGTCTTCCCCGAGTGGGAGCGTTCGATCTGGGGGCCCGACGCCACCTGCGCCCGCCGTCCCGATGGGGCCCGCGTGCGCCCGGAGCGGCGCCTGCGCAATTGTAACATCACCACCGTCGCTCCTACCGGGACGATCAGTATGATCGCGGGTTGCTCGTCGGGCATCGAACCGCTCTTCGCCATCGCCTTCTGGCGCTACCAGGCGGAAACGCGCATGCTCGACGTGAACCAGGATTTCGTGGCCCAGGCGCGGCGCGAGGGTTGGTACAGCGAGGCGCTGATGGAGCGCATCGCCGATACCGGCCATATCCATCATCCCGAGGTGCCCGCCGAGGTGCAGCGGGTCTGGGTGACCGCCCACGACATCAGCCCCGAGTGGCACGTGCGGATGCAGGCGGCCTTCCAGGAGCACACCGACAGCGCGATCTCCAAGTGCATCGCCGCGGGGACGCTGATCCCCACCTCGCGGGGGTTGATCCGCGTCGAGGAGTTCGCCGAGACGGTCGAGGCCGACACCTTCACGCCCCTCGACGGGGCCACCCGCACGGCCCAGGGCCATCGGATCACCCGGCACTACCACGCCGGCTTCAAACCCGCAGTCAAGATCACCCTTGACAACGGCTCATCGCTCACGGGGGCGACCGGCTCTCACCGCGTCCTGACCCCCAATGGCTGGCGGGTCATGTCGGAACTGAAGATCGGCGATGTGGTGCTCGGGCGCCTGGTGGCCTCGCACGGTCCCGGCGGCGCGCCCATCGAAGGGTCGGGCGCGCGCGCCGCCACCGCCAATCGCGCCGTCCGGCTTCCTGAGCGCATGGATGCTGATGTCGCCCTCTTCCTGGGCATGCTGGCCGCGGCCGGCCAGATCGTCGAGACGACCGGTTTCGTTGGTCTGGCCTGCGCCGACGCGGCGGTCGAGCGGACCTTCGGCGAGGTGGCCGGGCGTCTCTTTGGTGAGTCTCCCCAGGCGCTCGAGGATCGCGGCGCGGGGGCGCGGGTGCGTTACCTGGCTTCGCGCGAGCTGGCGCGCGGCGTTGCAAGCCTGATCGGCGCGGGCGCCGGCAACCGGCGCGTCCCCGATCAGATCCTGGTCGGCAGCGCGGGGGAGAAACTGGCGTTTCTGGCCGGCCTGTCGCTTGATGGCTACCTGGAGCCGCGCACGGGCATGCTCTACCTGTACGCCGGCCCCTCCGAGCGTCTGGCCTACGAAGTGGCCGAGTTGTGCCGCAGCTTCGGCCTGCCGCTGGTGCACCAGGAACGCCAGCCGGTGGCGGAGCGGGGAACGAGGCACGTCGTTGCCGTCTCGAACGAGTTGCAGGGGTTGATCCGCTGTGTGGAGGACCACAAGAACGCGCCACGGCCGGCGGATCGGGAGTACCTGGTGTTTGTCGGCGATCGGGCCAATGCGCCGATCGCCGCCGATCACCCCGAGGTTGCCGCGGTACAGACGCTGCGCGAACGCGGGCATGCCTGGTGCGCCCGGAGCGTGGCCAGGCGCATGGGCTGGCCGCTCGACATGCTCGCCTACCGCGTGATGGCCATCGAGGATGCCGGTCTGGTCGATCTGTACGACATCGAGGTTGAGCAGGCCCACGAGTACGTGGTCAACGGGATCATCTCGCACAACACCATCAACTTCCCCCACGACGCCACGCCCGAGCACGTGCGCGAGGCGTATGAACTGGCCTACAGCCTGGGCTGCAAGGGCATCACCGTGTACCGCGACGGGTCGCGGGCCAACCAGGTGCTCTCGACCGGCTCCACTGCCACGCCAGCGCAGCAGCCCGCCGCGGTGGTCCCCACACCCGCCACGCCGGCGCAGCAGCCCGCGGTGCCGCTCGTGCTGGAGCCGCGAAAGGTGCCTGCCGAGGGCTTGCCCAGCCACTCGTATCCGGTGGTGACGCCCCTGGGCAAGCTGCGGCTGTTCGTCACCGAACTTGACGGCCAACCCTTCGAGGTCTTCGCGATCATCGGGCGCGCCGGGAGCGATGTGATGGCTTTCACCGAGGCGATCGGGCGCCTGCTCTCGCTGTCGCTGCGCTGCGGGGTGCCGGTGAAGTTGCTGGCCGAGCAACTGCGCGGCATCGGCGGGGCGCGCTCGGCGGGCTTCGGCCCCGACCGGGTGCGCTCGGTGCCCGATGCCATCGGCAAGCTCTTGCAGGATCACTACGTGCACAACGAGCAACCCCACGCCCCTAAACCGCTCAAGCCGGGGGTGGGCGGCGCCAGAGGGGTGACCAATGGCCACCCCGGGTCGGAGGTTGCCTCGTATGGGGATCTTACCACCCGCACCGAGGTGGTTGCTGCCGGCGAGATCTGCCCCGAGTGCCAGAATGCTACGCTCCTCTATGAGGAGGGCTGCCGGAAGTGCTACACGTGTGGGTATACCGAGTGCTAACGTGAACATGGGGGAACCAGGTTCCCCCATACCCCCGCCCGCGGGAGGGCCTGACCCTCAAGCAGGGGGATGGGGAAACCGGGTTGCCCCTTCCCCCACCCGGTGGGAGGGTCTGGGGGGCGCAACCCCTGCCTGGAGGCGGACCGGCGTCTCCCGCCCGGAGGTTCCCGGGGCGCACCCCTCCTGAGGTGACCATCGTTCGCAGGGTTCAGCCCCCCTCCCAGCCTCCCCCCGCTGGGGGGAGGCGCCGGGTTCCCGCCCCCAGCGGGGGAGGGTCACGGAGGGGGCCGTCGCCGTGCCCGCGGAGCCGTGGCACGGGCGGGACGCCCGCGCTCCCGGGCCGGTTGCATCGGGCGTGGTGCGCCATGCGCATGACCGTCTCACGTGAACATGGGGGAACCGGGTTTCCCCACGTCCCCGCCCGCGGGAGGACGAGACTCTCAAGCAGGGGAAGGGGAAACCGGGTTTCCCCTTCCCCCACCCGGTGGGAGGGTTTGGGAGGGCGTAGCCCGCAAGCAGGGGGCTGGGGAAACCCGGTTCCCCCATCCCCCGCCCGCAGGAGGGTTTGGGAGGACGTAGCCCCCTCCCCGGGTGTAAGCGCAGCGTGGCGGCCAGGCCTGCGGCCCTATGTCCGCGAAGCGGCCAGCATGCTCGCCAGCATGCCCTCGGCGCGGCGGCGGGTCACGTTCCATGAGGCGCACAGGAAGGCAAACACGTTCACCGTCGCCATCAGGGCAAACTCTTCGAGCAGGGTCGTCTCTTCGTCCAGGAAGCGGAGCACGCGCTGCGGCGCGTTGCGGCTGAAGAGTTGCTCGAAGAAGGTGCGCCCCTGCTCCAGGCCCTCGTCGAGCACATGCAACAGCACGCTGTCCATCCAGGCGTGCCGGCTGAGGGGCGGCTCGGGGTAGAAGGGTTGACCGGTCTGGCGCAGGCTGGCGGCGATCCGCGCCGACTGCCGCTGGATGCGCTGGAATGTATAACCAGTGGAGGCCTTGGTCATACCGCCGGCGGTGCCGATGTTCATCACGTGGGGGCTGGGCCGGCGCTGGAAGGGGATGTCGGTCATGGGGATTACGCCGTACTCGACGTGCTGGATGGCATAGCTCTCGACCCCCAGTTGCTGGCTGATGTAGCGCTTGAGCCCCGTATCGTAGACCTCTTGCGGCTCTAGTTCGGGCGAGAAGAGCGTGTACTCCACCAGGGCCGTCCGCTCGTCGTAGGGCAGAACGTAGACAAAGCGCACATCGTTCTGTTGTTCCACCCGGAAGTCCATGAAGGTTGCCGCGTCGGGGTCAAAGACAGGCTGTGAGGTGGTAATCACCCAGCCTTTGAAGTGTTGCAGCCAGTAGGTGTGGCCAGGTGGGCGGGGCGCGGGGCAGTAGATGCTGTTGAAGGCCCAGTTTCCACGAACCTCCCGCCCGTCCACCTGGACGGCGACGCCGCCGGGGGCCTCGGCGATGCGCTCGACCCGGCCCTGCAGGCGGGTGATGTTGGGGCGGGTGGCGATCCAGTCGTGCATAAAGCGGTAGAAGTCACCGCCCTGGATCATCTTGTACTCGTAGGGATCAATAGCGATCCGTTCCGAGTAGCGCTCGCCGTGGAACCAGATTTGCTTCCAGCTCCGCGCCACCAGCGCTTCGAAGGGTCCCGCGCCGATCTCCCAGAAGCACCAGGTGCGATCATTGCGCTGTTTGGCGTCCTGTTCAATGATCAGAACCTGCCGATCGTGCAAACCCGCCTGATCGAGATGGTACGCGAGGCTCAGGCCAGCCGCCCCCCCGCCGGTGATAATGTAGTCGAATTGACTCACGGTCTTCTCTACCCTTCATCAATCCTGTTCCCGTGAGCAGTGTAACACAGGCTTCAAGCCCTGGTTCAAGGGCGTATCTGGCAGGTCTTGCACCAG
>DAOTYR010000667.1:0-20977 GCA_034434655.1 Chloroflexaceae bacterium | reverse complement strand
CCGTTTATCTGGAAGTCAACTCGGTCACGCGCCGGTCGAGGCGCGCCGAGATCTCTCGATACATCTCGCCGCGCATCTGGGCCGCCTCGAGCTGGCGGCGCAGCGTCAGAATGTAGATCCCGGCCACAACCAGGGCCAGCGCCAGTAGCCAGTTCAGCTTCATGGTCCTCTCCACTCGCACAGGGGGAACGGGAATATGCGTCATTCTAGCGCAGACCCTGCCCTGATTCAAGTCTGTAGAGGTGTGGAGGTGTGGAGGTGTGGAGGTGTAGAGAGGTCCAGGGCGCCTCGAACACCCTCCCCCTCAGCGCGCCGCCGAACGTCTTGAACGGTTACGAGCGCCTGGAGCGGGTCCGGGGCGCCTCGAACACCCTCCCCCTCAGCGGCGCGCCCGCTGGCGCCAGGCGACGTAGAGCGCGATGCTGCCCGCCACGGCGGCGTTGAGCGAGCCGATGTGGCCAATGATCGGCAAGCGCACGAGAAAATCGCAACGCTCGCGCACCAGCCGGGCCAGTCCCACGCCCTCGGCCCCGACGACCAGCGCCAGGGGCATATCCAGATCCACCGTATCGAAATCACGGGCCGTCTGGTCGTTCTCCAACCCTACCACCCACACGCCGTTGCGCTGCAACTCGGCGATGGTCTGGGCCAGATTGCCGATCAGCGCGATGTGCAAGTGCTCGGTGGCCCCGGACGAGGCGTTGACCACCGCGGGGGTGATCTCGGCGGCGCGCCGGCCCGGCAGTGCCACGCCGTGGACCCCCACCGCTTCGGCGGTGCGGAGCAGCGTGCCGACGTTCTGCGGGTCCTGCAAGTGATCGAGGAGCAGGAGCAGGGCCGCCTCCTTGCGTTCGGCGGCGAGGGCCAGGCAGGCTTCCAGTTCCACGTAGGGGTACGCTCCGGCTTCCAGGACCACGCCCTGGTGGTTCACGTCGCGCAGTTGCTTGTCGAGAACCTGCCGTTCCACCCGCTCAAGGGGAACGCCGGCCTGCCCGGCGAGTTTGATGATCTCCGCGATCACCCCGGTCTCCTGCACGCCGCTGGAGACGCGCAGGCGGCGCAACTCCCGCCGTCGCGCGCGGAGAGTTTCCCGCACCGCGTTGCGACCGTACAGTACATCCGTCATACGATTGCAGATGGTAGACAGTCATGCGCATGGCGCACAATGCCGCGATGAACATAAGGTTGTTCCTGGGAGGACCTGGCCCGCCCACACCCTCCCACCGGGTGAGGGTGTGGGGAAACCCGGTTTCCCCACCCCCCTGCGTGCGGTCGGTGCCCTGCCATACCCTGCCGCGGGCGGGGGTGTGAGGGAACCGGGTTTCCCCAAGGTCACGTTAGAGAGGTTTGTGCCAGGAGCGAGAACCCGGCGCCTTCTCGGGTGGGGGCGGCAGAACGCTACGAGCCGGGCCTAAAGGCCAAAGGCGTCCTTGATGCGCCCGAAGAAGCCCTCGTCGCGATCGCCGGGTGTCTCGCTCTCGAAGGTGCGCGCCAGTTCCTGGAAGAGGCGCCGCTGCTGCTCGTTCAGCCGCTCGGGGACGACCACGCGGGTGACCACGATCTGGTCGCCGCGGCCCTGCTGGCGCAGGAAGGGCACACCCTTGCCCCGCAGGCGGAAGGTCTGCCCGGTCTGGGTGCCGGGGGGCACGCGCATCTTCTCGACGCCATCGAGGGTTGGCACGTCCACTTCTTCGCCGAGGGCGGCCTGGGCCACGTTGAGCTTCAATTCGAGGATGATGTCGTTGCCCTCGCGCACGAAGAGGGGATGCGGCTGCACATCGAGGGCCACGTAGAGGTTGCCGTGCGGGCCGCCGCGAGGCCCGGCATCACCCTCGCCGCTGATGCGGATCTGCTGGTTGCCATCTACGCCGGCGGGCACCTTTACCGTGATGCGCCGGAGATGGCGCACCCGCCCTTCGCCGCGACACTCGCGGCAAGGAATAGGGATGACAAAGCCGGTCCCGCCGCACTGGTCACAGGTGGTCACGGTCACCATATTGAAGAGCGGAGCGCGCTGGCGCACCTCGCCGGTGCCGTGGCACTTGGGGCAGCGCACCGGGTCGGTGCCGGGTTCGGCGCCGCTGCCACGGCAACTGGGACAGACCTCCAGGCGGCGGTACTCGATCTCCTTCTCGGTGCCAAAGACCGCCTCCTCGAACGACAGGCGCAGGTTATAGCGCAGATCGGCGCCGCGCTGCGGGCCGCGCTGGGAGCGCGGGCCAGCGGCGGCCCCGCCGAAGAAGGCGTCGAAGATGGTGCTGAAGGGATCGGCGCCTTCGAAGGGGTCATACGCGCCGCCCATGCTGCCAGGGGCATGGTGGCCGAAACGGTCGTAGACCGCCCGCTTCTGTTCGTCGGAGAGCACCTCGTAGGCTTCGTTGATCTCCTTGAACCTGGCCTCGGCGCCGGGGTCCTTGTTCACATCGGGATGGTACTGGCGTGCCAGACGCCGGAAGGCCTTCTTGATCTCCTCCTGGCTGGCGGTGCGGCTCACCCCGAGCACTTCGTAGTAATCGCGCTTCGCGCCCGTGGTCATACGTTTCGTTCCTTGGCGGGGATGGCCGGCGCCGGGCAGGGATGGGCGCCGGCCATCGGACGTCTAATCTACCTTGTACTCGCCCTCGACCACGTCATCGCCGGCCTTGCCGCCGGAGGCATCGGCGCCGTTCGCCGGCTCGCGCTGGGCCTCGTACGCTGCCTGGCCGATCTTTTGCATGGCGACGCTCAACTCGGCCGCTTTGTTGCGGATCTCGTTGACATCGTCACTATCCAGCACGGCCCGCAGGGCGCTGATCTTGTCCTGGACCTCGGTGCGGATAAGCCCATCGAGGGCGTCGCCCACCTCGCGCATAGATCGTTCGGCGGTGTAAATCAGACTATCGCCGTGGTTGCGCGCCTCGATCAACTCGCGGCGCCGCCGGTCCTCTTCGGCGTGCGCTTCAGCATCGCGAACCATCTGCTCGATCTCCGCCTCGCTCAGGCCCGACGAGGCGGTGATGGTAATGCGCTGCTCCTTGCCGGTGGCCTTGTCCCTGGCGGTCACGTTCACAATGCCGTTGGCATCAATATCGAAGGTCACCTCGATCTGCGGCACGCCCCGCGGCGCTGGCGGGATGCCCGACAACTCGAAGCGCCCCAGGGTCTTGTTGTAGCGCGCCTCGGCCCGTTCGCCCTGCAACACATGGATCTCAACGCTGTGTTGATTGTCGCTAGCGGTTGAGAACACCTGGCTCTTGCGGGTCGGAATGGTGGTGTTGCGCTCGATCAGCGGGGTCATCACCCCGCCGAGAGTCTCGATCCCCAGCGTCAGCGGGGTGACGTCGAGCAGCAAGACATCTTTCACCTCGCCGCCGAGCACGCCGGCCTGAATGGCGGCGCCAATCGCCACCACTTCGTCAGGGTTGACCGACTTGTTCGGCTCCTTGCCGAAGAACTTCCGCACCGCCTCCTGGATGGCCGGCATGCGCGTCTGCCCGCCGACCAGGATCACCTCGTCAATCTGCGTCGGCTTGAGACCGGCGTCGCTCAGGGCCTGGCGCACGGGCCCCATACTGCGCTCGATGAGGTCGCCGGTCAGTTGTTCGAGCTTTGCCCGCGTCAGGGTGACGCTCAAATGCTTGGGGCCGGAGGAGTCGGCGGTGATGAAGGGCAGGTTGATCTCGGTCTGCCCGAGGCTGGAAAGCTCCATCTTGGCCTTTTCGGCGGCCTCTTTGAGGCGTTGCAGGGCCATGCGGTCTTGCCGCAGATCGACGCCCTGCTCCTTGCGAAACTCATCGGCGAGCCAGTCAATGATACGCTGGTCGAAGTCATCGCCGCCGAGGTGCGTGTCGCCGCTGGTGGCCTTCACCTCCACCACGCCCTCGCTGAGTTCGAGCACGGAGACATCGAAGGTGCCGCCACCCATATCGTAGACCACCACCACCTCGTCCTTGCCCTTCTTATCGAGGCCGTAGGCCAGGGCCGAGGCGGTCGGCTCGTTGACGATGCGCAGCACCTCCAACCCGGCGATCTTGCCGGCGTCTTTGGTAGCCTGGCGCTGGCTATCGTTGAAGTAGGCCGGCACGGTGATCACCGCCTGGGTGACCGGCTCGCCCAGGTAGGCTTCGGCGTCGGCCTTGAGCTTTTGCAGCACCATGGCCGAGATCTCCGGGGGCGCGTACTCGCGCCCGCCCATCAGCACCCGCACATCGCCGTTCGGCGCGCTGGAGAGCTTGTAGGGCACCAGGCTGAGATCCTTCTGCACCGTCGGCTCGTTGAACTTACGGCCAATGAAGCGCTTGACCGAGAAGATCGTATTCTCCGGATTGGTGACGGCCTGACGGCGGGCCACCTGGCCGACCATGCGCTCGCCGGCCTTGTTCACCGCCACCACCGAGGGCGTGAGCCGCGCCCCCTCGGCGTTGGGGATCACCACCGCCTCGCCGGCCTCAACCACAGCCACGACCGAGTTGGTGGTTCCCAGATCGATTCCGATAACCTTGGGCATGCAACCTCACTCTATAGGGCGCTTATCCGCGTCCCACTTTGACCATGCTCGGGCGCAACACACGATCGCCCAGTTTGTACCCCTTCTGCAATTCGGCAATGACCTTGCCTTCCTGGCCCTCGGCCTCTTCGTAGAGCACCGCTTCGTGCAAATTGGGGTCGAAATCCTGGCCCACGGCCTCGATCGGCTTCACGCCTTCGCTCTCGAGGATGGTGCGCAACTTCTGGGCGATCAACTGGGTCCCGCCCCACCACGGCGTTTCGGCGATCTCGGACGGAATGTTGGCGATGGCGCGCTCGAAGTCATCCATCACCGGCAGCAGTTTCAACAGAAGGGCCGAGGAAGCGCTGCGGATCAACTCGGCGCGCTCGATCTCAACCCGACGCTTGAAGTTCTTATAATCGGCAGCCGCGCGCAGCCACTGATCCTTGTACTCGGCGGCCTGCGCCTCGGCCTCGGCCAGCCTGGACTGCAACTCCTCCTGCGCCGCCCCGGTCGTCTCGGCAGCGGGAGCGGTTGCTTCAGCGGGAGCGGTTGCCGCTTCATTGGTGGCGATGTTCTGTTCCTCGCTCATGGGTCTCCTCATTATCTCTTTGAGACTATCTCAAAACGACTGACAGCGGGCCGGAGGAGGGTGAAGAACGCTGGTTTCCTCACGCCCCTGCCAGAGGGGAGGAGTTGGGAGGGCGTTGCCCTCCCAACACGTCGGGTCTGTCGCGGTCGCACAGAGGTTCGAGATAGTCTCTTAGACGCCGCCTTTCAGATAGCAGGTATCCGTGCGGCTACGCCGCACATCACAGGGATGAAAAAAGTTGTTCCTGGGCGGGACTGGCCCTCCTCCCAGACCCTCCCACCGGGTGAGGTCTGGCGAGCGGGGCGCTCCGCGCGCAGCTATTCCAGCGCCTCGCCTTCCGGCACGCGACCCTCCACATTGTACAGTTCGGCCAGCAAGTCGCTCATCAGCGACGAGATGTAGCGCACCGTCGAGATCGAGCGCGGGTAGGCCATGCGGGTGGGCCCGATCACGCCGAGCACGCCGGCGATGGCGTTCTCCACCCCGTAGCGTGCCAGCACCACGCTGTACTCGCGCATCTCATCGGCGCTGTTCTCGCCGCCGATGATCACCTGCACCCCATTCGACGCGAGCACCTGGGGAATGAGCGCGCCGAGGCCCCGCCCGCTCTTGAGGATCTCCAGCGCCCGGCGCAGACGCTCGATGGCCCGCTCGGCGTCTTCGCGCACCAGGGAAGGGATGAACTCCGGCTGGCTCAGCATCTCGATCAGCCCGTCCGAGTGGATCTGTTCGCGCGACTGCTCCTCGAAGGTCTGCATGGCGCGCACGAGCATCTCCACCAGCCCGCGCTCGAAGTCGGTGAGCGCCAGCGGTTGCTGCTCCACGGGGCGCGCCAGGGTCTCCTCGATGCCGGCCAGCGTCTGGTCGGCCAGGTAGTCGCTCAGGCGGGCCGCGCTGCGGCGCAGATCCTCGGGGCTGCGCGCCGCGTCCAGCGTGACCGTCTGTTGTTTGACGATGCCGCCATAGAACACCAGCACCGCCAGGGCCATCGTGTCGTGAATGGCGATCAACTCCATGCTGCGGAAGCGCAGCGGTTCCGCCGCGCGCGGCGGCGTGACGAGGGAGGCGTTCTGGGTGGTGCGCGCGAGCACTGCCCCGGCTAACTGGATCCACTGGTCGAGTTCGCCGCGCACCTGGTAGAACTGGTGCCGGATGGTGCGCTGTTCCGCCAGGGAGAGCGTCGTGCGCTCCATCAGGTTCTCCACGAAGAATCGGTAGCCGGCATCGGTCGGCACCCGCCCCGCCGAGGTGTGCAGATGGGTCAGGTACCCCAGTTCTTCCAGCGCTGCCAGTTCGTTGCGCACCGTCGCCGGCGAGACGTTCAGCCGGTACTTGCGCACCAGCGCTTCCGAAGCGACGGGGCAGGCCGTCTCGACGAATTCCTGAATAACTAACTTGAGAATGGCTTGCCGCCGCTCAGTCAGCCCTGCCGACATAGCCGCGCATCCTCACTGAAGTACAGGACGCACGCGGTGGAGGGATGCGGAGCGACCGCCCCTCCTCGCCCCCGACCGGGAGGCGACCGCGCACCTCCGGTGAATTGGCACTCTCAAGCCGAGAGTGCTAAAGTGCGAAGCTAAAGCAGTGGCGTGCACGCCGTGCACGCCGCGGTAGATTGTACCATGAGTTTTGCCGCTTGTCAGCAGGGGGTTGCGTCACGAAGCCGGGAAGGGTTCGGGAGGGCCGCGTCCTTCCAAACCCGCCCACCAGGTGGGGGATGGGGAAACCAGGTTTCCCCACATCCCTCGCCGAGGGGCCACACCGCGCGCCAACGGGATGAACGAACAGTTGTTCCTGGGAGGGCGCAGCCCTCCCAAACCCTCCCGCGGGGGGAATTTTCCGCAACAGGCCATCGAAGACGCGGCCCCGCTGCCCCAAACCCTCCCGCGGGGGCGGTATGTTCACCTCACTCCTTGCGCGCCGCGGCCTCGAGCAGCGCCAGCAGGCGCGGCACCATCGCCGCCGGGTTCTGATGCAGCCCCTCCAGCAGCAGGGCGTTGTCGTAGAGTTGCTCGAGGCCGGCGGTTACCACGGGGTCCTCGGGGTTCTCCTCCACCCGCCGGGCCAGGGCGGCGATCAAGCCGTGCGCCGGGTTGAGTTCGAGGATGCGCGGGCGTTGCTCGACCTCCTGCCCCAGCGCCTGCTGGAGGCGCTGCATCTGGCGCCCCAGGCCCTCTTCGTCGCTCACCAGGCGCGCCGGGCTGTCACGCAGCACCTTTGAAGCGCGCACTGCTTTGATGCGTTCGCCCAGCACCGCCGCCGCCCGCTCGGCCAGCCGTGTGAACTGCTCGTCGCTGATCTGCGGAGGCGCGGCTTCGACAGCGCCCGGCAATTCGAGATCGGCTTCGTCAACGTTGCGCAGCCGCAGCCCCTCGTACTCGCGCAGCCCCGAGAGCATCAGCCCGTCTACCAGGTCGTGCAGCAGGAGCACCTCGATGCCGCGCGCGGTGAAAGGGTCGAGGTGCGGACTGGTGCGCGCCGCTTCGAGGCTCGAAGCCATCAGGTAGTAGATCTCCTTCTGCCCGTCCACGATCCGACTCTTGTACTGCCCCAAAGTGACCAGGTCGTCGCCGCCGCGGGTAGTGTGGAAGCGCAGCAATTTGAGCAACTCGCCCCGGTTCTCGTAGTCCATCGCCACGCCTTCTTTGATGAAGACGCCGAACTCCTGCCAGAAGCGGGCGAACTTCTGCGGGTCGCTGTCGGCCAGATCGTTGAGTTCGCGGTGCAGCCGCCCGGTCAGCGTCTTGCGAATCCGTTGCAGCACCGGGGCGCTCTGCACGCTCTCGCGCGAGACGTTCAGGGGCAGGTCCTCGCTGTCCACCACGCCTTCGACGAAGCGGAAGTGGGCCGGCAGCAGATCCCTGGCCTCTTCCATGATCAGCACCTTGCGCGAGTAGAGCTTGATCTTGCCCTCGATGCGGCGCTCGAACAGCCCGCGCTCGCGTCTGGCGGGAATGAAGAGGATGCTGTGCAGATCCACCGGCGCGTCGGTGGAGAGATGCACGTGCAGCAGCGGCTCTTCGGTGTCGAGGGTCAGTTGCCGGTACAGGTTGTGGTACTGCTCCGGCTCCACCTCACGCGGCGCCCGGCGCCAGAGGGCCTTCTGCTGGTTGATCTGCCGCTCGCCCATGTAGATCGGGAAGGCCACGAAGTCGGAGTGGCGCTTGATGATCTGCTCGATGCGCCAGCTCTGGGCAAACTCTTTCGCGTCATCCTTCAGATGCACGGTGATAGTTGTGCCGCGCCCTTCGCGCTCGGCCGGGCCGACGGTGTAGTGCTCGCTGCCGTCGCTCTCCCACATGGCCGCCTCGGCTTCGGGCCGGTAAGAGCGCGAGACGACGGTCACCTTGTCCGCAACCATGAAGACGGAGTAGAAACCTACGCCAAACTGTCCGATGATCTCGCTGGCGCTGGCTTTGCTGGTTTCGCGGATGCGATCGACGAAGGCGCGCGCGCTCGACTGGGCGATCGTGCCCAGATGTTCAATCATTTCCTCGCGGGTCATGCCGATGCCCGTGTCGCGCACGGTCAGGAGGCCCTTGTCCGGATCGGCCTCGATCCAGATGCCCAGTTCGGCGTCCGGGTCGCGCACGTCCCGATTGGTCAGCATTTCAAACTGGACGCGGTTGAGCGCGTCGGAGGCGTTCGAGATCAGTTCGCGCAGGAAAATCTCCCGATCGGTGTAGAGCGAGTGCGCCAGGATGTGCAGCACCTGCTGCACTTCGGCTTTGAAGGTGCGAGACTCGGCCTGGTTCGTCGTTGCGTTGTCCATGCTCATACGCCTCTCCTGCAACGAATGAACTTTGATGTGAACATCGGGAGGGACGCCGGGGCGAAGCCCTCCCAGACGTTTTTATTGTACAGGATGTGCGCGGTGGAGGTGTGCGGGGAGGGCCGCAGGCCCTTCCACACCCACCCCTATGCCGGGCTGGCCGTGGGAAGGCCGGGCCCTCACGCAGGGGCATGGGGAAACCGGGTTTCCCCATACCCCCGCCCGCGGGAGGGTTTGGGAGGGCGCAGCCCTCCCAGGAATGATACCATTGTTGATTGCCGATTTTGGATTGTGGATTGCCCCGCAGGGCGTCACCGTGCGATCCGGCACTCCGACTAATGCGGAAAGTTCAACAGGAAATGGTATGATTTCGTCGGTGTGCGGCGCGAGCCGCATGGACGGCTGATGGAGATTGCGAATGTAATCCGCTATCCCGCGCTAGCCGTGGGGCTGATGGTCTTTGAGAAATGAATCCGCTATGCCGGGCTGGCCGTGGGGCTGAAGCCCTCGGCCAGGGAATGCGAAGGCCGCCGGCGCGGGCGAGAGCGGATGATGTATTCAAAGACCATAAGCCCTCGGCCAGGCAAGGCGAAGGCCGCCGGCGCGGGCTCTACCGGATGTCATTCCTAAAGAAAGCGCATTAACTCCCGGCGCCGCGGCGGTAGCTCTCGTCGAGCAACTCGACGATGTAGCGCACCTGCACGTCCTCGCCGCGTCGCCGCAGTTCGCCCGCCAGTTGCAGGGCGCAACCGGGGTTGGCCGTGGCGATGATCCGCGCGCCGGTGGCCAGGGCGTTGTCCACCTTGCGCGCGCCGAGCCGCGCGGCCATCTCGGGCTGGGTCACGTTGTAGACCCCCGCCGATCCGCAGCAGAGGGCGCTCTCGTGCATTTCGCGCAACTGCAACCCCGGAATGGCCGTGAGCAGCGTGCGCGGCTGCGCCGTGATGCGCTGGGCGTGAGCCAGGTGGCAGGGTTCCTGGTAGGTCACCTGCACCTCGAGGCGGCCCAGGTCGGCGCGGTTGAACTCGATACCGGCCAGAAACTCATGCACGTCTTTGACCTTGCGGCTGAAGGCGGCAGCCCGCTCGTGCCACAGCGGGTCATCGTGGAGCAGGTGGTGGTACTCTTTGAGCGTACTGCCGCAGCCGGCGGCATTGACCACAATCGCGTCCACACCCAACGCTTCAAAGGCGGCGATGTTGCGCCGCGCCAGGTCGCGGCCCCCATCGAGGTCGCCGCCGTGGGTGTGCAAGGCCCCGCAGCAGCCCTGGTCGGGCGGCAGGATGACCTCGCAGCCGTTCTTCCGCAGCACGCGAATGGTGGCCTCGTGGACGTCGGCGAAGGCGGTGCTCATGATGCAGCCGGTGAGCACGGCCACGCTGTAGCGCCGTTCGCCCTCGGCGGGGTAGATCTGGCCCCTGGGCACGGTGAAGCGGGCATTGATCGGCGGCAGCATACGCTCGGTGTCGGCCAGGCCCATCAGCTTCAGCAGCCCGCTCGTGCGCGCGATCCACTGCGCGCCGCTGCGCTGGTAGAGCCGCATCGAGGCAGAGAAGGCCCGGAACAGGCCCATCTCTTTGAACAGGCCCCCAAACACCACCCTGCGCAGCGCCCGTTGCCACAGTGGGCGCGGCGGCAGCGCCGCCGGCGCCGCCGGGTCGCGCGCCCCCCGCTCGCGCGCCTGCTCGATCTGCGCCCGGCTCGCCTCCAGGATGGCGCCATACTGCACCCCCGAGGGGCAGACCGCTTCACAGGCGCGGCAGTTGAGGCACTGGCTCATCTGCTCCTGAAAGACCTCGCTCTCCAGGCCGATGCGCCCTTCGTCCACCGCCTTCATCAAATAGATCCGCCCGCGCGGCGAGGACATTTCCAGCCCCGTCTCGCGGTAGGTCGGGCACGCGGACAGGCACAGGCCGCAGTGGACGCATGTGTTGATGATGTCGGAACTGGGGCGGTCCCTGGCGCTGAAAGGCACCAGGGGGATGCTGAGCGACTCGCGATCGGGGCTGGTCAGGGTCATGCCAGGTCTCCATCCAGGGCGGGCAATCCCCGCCGCTTGTTCAGTTCAATAAGGGCACGGGTCAGGTGTCGCGCCAGAAGAAGGCGCCGGGATGCATCCGGTTGAAGGGGTCAAGTTCGCTTTTGATCGCCCGCATCAACTCCAGGGCGGGCGGCGGCGCGCCCCAGGGGTGCGCCGCGCGGGCAGCCAGGGCCGGGTCGAGCAGATGGGCATGGCGCAGGCGCCGCGCGAGGGCGGCGTGGAAGTCGAGGCGTCGCTCTTCCGGCCCCGCGACCTGGAGGTAGGCCACGCCGCTCAGGCCCCGGGCGCAGATGCCCAGGGCCAACCCGCGCGACAGGGCCTCGGCCTCGGCGGCGTCAAGGGCGGCCCCCAGGTCGGCGGGCGTGGCGCACAGGCGCGCCAGGCTCGCGCCAGGCTCCTCCGGGGGCGCGGCGCGGCGCGCCAGTTCGGCCCACAGGGCCGCCTCGTCGCTCCCGCTCAGTTCGTCGGCGCTCAGGGCACCGGCCTCGCCGGCCAGGGCGCGCAAGGCGCGCATGTGCCGCGCCACCGCCGCCGGGTGGCCCTCGGCCCGCAGGGCCAGCAGCGCGCCGCCAGGCGGAAGCGCCGGTGGCACCCTCAGTTCGGGCGGCCCTGCGACCAGTTCCGCGGCGGTGGGCTGGAGCCGCGTGTCCGCCACCGCTTCCAGGCAGGCCTGCGCGCGCTGCCGCCCGGCAAAGCTGGCAAGCAGCGTCGCCGTGGCCCGGGGCCGCGGAAAGACCCGCAGGCGCACCGCCGCGATCACCCCCAGGGTTCCGTGGCTGCCCACCAGCAGTTTGACCAGGTCGAAGCCGCTCACATTCTTGACCACCTGCGCGCCCAGGCGCGATACGACGCCGTCGGCCTCGACGATGGTCAGACCCAGCACCCAGTCGCGCAGCGTGCCGTAGCCCGGGCGGCGCGGCCCATCGGCGGCCACGGCGACCAGCGCGCCCAGGGTGGCCGCCTCGGGCCGGTGCAGGTCCAGCGGGAGCATCTGGCCATTGGCGGCGAGGAGGGCCTGGAGTTCGGCCAGGCTCATTCCCGCCTCGACGCCGATCGTCAGATCGTCGGGTTCATAGACCAGCACCCGCTTCAGGCGCCGGGTGGCGATATGCAGGCCAGGCTGTTCGGCGCGCGCGCCGGCGAGCCGCGCCGCGTCGCCACAGGGTCGCACGGGCGCGCCCACGCGGTGGCACAGGGCCACCACCCGCGCCAGTTGCTCGACGCTGCCGGGGCTGACGGCAAGCCCGGCGCCGCTGGCGGTCACGTGTTCGGCCCCCACGATCGCCGCCAGGCTTGCGACGTCGAGGTCCTTCGTCTCCGCCTCTGCGGCTTTCAGAGATAGAGACGGGGGGAGTTGGCCCGTGTCGCGGATGCGCGCCTGGCGCTGCGCGGCCAGGTCGTGGGGGCGCAGGGCCGCGGGGAAGATCTTGCCGGGGTTGAAGCAATCTTCGGGGTTGAAACAGGTATAGACGGCGGCGTGGAGTTGGAGTTCGTGCGGCTCGAGCAGCAGCGGCAGGTACTCCTGCTTCTCCACGCCGATGCCGTGCTCGCCGCTGATCACCCCGCCCTGTTCGATGCTCAACGTCAGCACCGCCCCGGCCAGGGCGTGGGCGCGCGCGCGCTGGTCGGCGTCGTGGGGGTCATAGAGCACCATGGGATGCAGGTTGCCGTCTCCGGCGTGGAAGACATTGCAGACCTCCATGCCCCACTGCCGGCGCAGCCGCTCGATGTGCTCCATCATCAGCGGCAGGCGGGTGCGGGGCACCACCGTATCCACCAGCAGGTAGGCCGGCGCCAGGCGCCCGACAGCCCCGGCCATGGCCTTGCGCGCCGCCCAGACCCGCGCCTGCTCCGCGGGGGTGCGCGCCGGGCGCAGTTCAAAGGCCCCGTGCGCCCGGCAGATCTCCAGGATCTCCTCCAGGGTCTCGTCCAACCCCTCGTGAACGCCATCCACTTCGATGATCAGCAGGGTCGTCTCGCCGGCCTCCGGCAGACCCAGGTCATAGGCCCGGTTGACCGCGCGGATGCCGTTGTGGTCCATCACCTCCAGCGAAGTGGGCAGGGACCCGGCGGCGATGATCCGGCTCACCGCGGCAGAGGCGGCGACCACGTTGGGAAAGAGGGCCAGCACCACCCGGTTGGCCTCGGGCAGCGGCGTGAGCCGCACCAGCGCCCGGGTAATCACCCCGAACGTCCCTTCGCTGCCCACCACGACGCCGGTCAGGTCATACCCGGCGGCATCGGGCGTCCCATCGCCGGTCCAGAGCAGGGTGCCATCGGGGCGCACCAGTTCCAGGGCCAGCACGTGGTTGGTCGTAACACCATACTTGAGGCAGTGGGGTCCGCCGGCGTTGGTGGCAAGATTGCCGCCGATGGTGCTGGCCTTCTGCGAGGAGGGGTCGGGGGCGAACTGCAACCCCAGGGGCGCCAGGCGGGCGTTCAACTCGGCGTTGACCACCCCCGCGCCGACCAGGGCCCGGCGCGAGCGCGGCTCGATCGCCTCGATGCGCTCCATACGGGCCGTGCTGAGGAGCACGCCCCCGCGGACGGGAATGGCGCCGCCGGCGATGCCGGTACCCGCCCCGCGGGCCACCACGGGCAGCCCGGCGGCCACGGCCAGCCGCACCACCGCGGCGGCCTCCTCGGGCGTCGCGGGCAGCACCGCCACGTCCGGCGCGTGGGCGACGATCATGCTCGCGTCGGCGTCATAGGTGCGCAGCGCGTCGGTGCGCTGCACCACGGCGCGCGGCCCGGCGACGCGGATCAGTTCGGCGATCAGCTCTGATAGCGCCATCACACCACGTAGCGCCCGGGATTCAGCAGATTCTCCGGGTCAAACTCCTGCTTGATCCGCCGCATCAGATCCAGATTGGCCAGCGCTGCGCCCCAGACCGGCAATTCAGCGGCGAGGGCCGGCTGCGCGCCGATGACCACCAGGTGCGGCCAGCGGGCAAGCATGGCCGCGTGCCAGGCCCGCAGGCCCTCGTCGCCGCCCCGCAGGCGCAGGTAGGCCACGCCGCTGAGGGCGTGGGCCTGGACGCGCAGCGGCAGCCCGGCTTGCGCCGCCAGGGCGCGGGCGTCGCCCAGGGCCGTCTCCAGCGCCCCGGGCAGGCAACTCAGCCGGGCCACCAGTTCATCGGCGGCCAGATCGACCGTCTGCGGGGCGTCGTTGAAGCTGGCCCAGCGTTGTTCCACCGCAACAGGCCCCTCGGCGGAGAGGGAAACCGCGCCGGCCCCGGCTTCTTCGGCCATGCGGCGCAGGTCGCGGACGTGGCGTTCCACCGCGGCGGGCAACCCCTCGATGCGCGCCTCGATGTTCGCCGCGACGCCATCCTCGCGGTACTCCACCGCGACGGGCGTGAGCTGGCTGGCGCTCAACGCGCTGATCAGCCGGAAGGCCCGCTCGGGCGGCTCGAAGAAACAACTCACGCTCGCCGCGGCCCGGGGTCGGGGAATCAGCTTGAAGTTGGCCGAGACGATGATCGCCAGCGTCCCCAGACTGCCCAGGTACAGCTTCATCATATCGAAGCCGCTGACATTCTTGACCACCATGCCGCCGGCCTTGCTGAGGCGCCCCGTCGCCTCCACCACGCGGATGCCGATCAGCAGATCGCGGCTGGTGCCGTAGGCCAGGCGTCGCGGGCCATCCGCGCCAGAGGCCAGGAGGCCGCCGATGGTGCTCTGGGCCGGTCGCGGCGGGTCCAGAGGCAGCATCTGGTTGTGCCCGGCGAGGGCCGCGTCCAGGGCCGCGAAGGTCATCCCCGCCTCCACCGAGATGGTGAGATCGTCCGGCTCATGCATCAAAATGGACCGCAGCCCGGTCGTGCGGAGGACAACGAAGGTCTCGGCGGCGATGGGCCGTCCCCAGCGCTGGCGGGTGCCGCCGCCCCAGGGGACCAGCGGCACGCGGGCGGCGTAGCAGGCGGCCACGGCGCGGGACAGATCCTCCACCGCGGCGGGAGTGATCACCAGGGCCGGGGCCTGGCCGTGCACGGCGAACGGCGCCGTCTCCTCCGTGACACGATCGGGGCCGACGATCTCGGTCAACTGGCGCGTCAGTGATGCTGGAAGCATAACGGGTGCACCTACCGGCTCTTCAACTCGCTCCAGGCCACGCCCGCCTTGCGCAGAGCGGCCAGTTCGCCGCAACCGCGCCCCTTCGGAAAGACCTTGCCAGGGTTGAACAGATCGTAGGGGTCGAAGCTCTGGTGCAGCCCGGCCATCGCCGCCAGGTCGTCGGTGGAGAAGAGCAGGGTCATGTAGTCTTGCTTCTCCACGCCGATACCGTGCTCGCCGCTGATCACTCCGCCCTGCTCGATGCTGACGTGCATCACCCCGGTGGCCGCCTCCAGCGCGCGCTGGTTCTGGCTCCGGTCGCGCCGGTCGAAGAGAATGATCGGGTGCAGGTTGCCGTCTCCGGCGTGGAACACATTGGCGATCGGCAGGCGGTACTCCCGGGAGATGCGCCCGACCTGCTCCATCGTATAGGGCAGGCGCGTGCGCGGCACCACCGTGTCAACCAGGTAGTAGGTCGGGGCCAGGCGGCCCATCGCGCCGAAGGCATTCTTGCGCGCCGCCCAGACCTGGTTCTGCTCGGCCGGGGTGCGCGCGGGGCGCACATCAAGCGCCCCGTTGCGCCAGCAGACGGCGGTGATGTCGGCCAGCAGTTCGTCCAGCCCGTCGTCCACGCCGTCCACCTCGATCAGCAACGCCGCGCCGGCCTGTTCGGGCAGGCCAAGTTTGTACATATCATTGACGGCCTTGATCGCCAGCCGGTCCATAATCTCCAGCGCCGCGGGCAGGAAGCCGCTGGCGATCACCTGCGAGACGCTGGCCGATGCCCCGGCGATGTCGGGGAACAGAGCCAGCACGACGCGCACCGCCTCCGGCAACCGCGTGAGCTTGAGCCAGGCGGCGGTCACCAGGCCGATCGTGCCCTCGCTGCCGGTGATCACCCCGGTCAGGTCGTACCCCACCGGCGCGGGGTTGCCGTCCCCGGTCCAGATGATCGAACCATCGGGCAGCACCATCTGCACCCCCAGGACATGGCTGGAGGTCGTGCCATACTTGAGACAGTGGGGGCCGCCGGCGTTGTTGGCGATATTGCCACCGACGGTGCAGGCCTTTTGCGAGGAGGGATCGGGGGCGAACTGATAGCCATAGGGCTTGACCAGTTGCGACAGTTCCCAGTTGATCACCCCGGGCTGGCAGAGCACCCGGCCATTGCGCGCGTCAATTTCGAGCACCCGGTCCATCCGCGCGGTGCTGACGACGATCCCCCCGCCGATGGCCGTCGCCCCCCCGGCGAGACCGGTGCCGGCCCCACGGGGCACGATCGGCACGCCATAGCGCGCCGCGAGGCGCACCACACCGCTCACCTGTTCGGCGCTCGTGGGCAGCGCGACCACCTGTGGCTCGCCGGTATCCATCACGCAGCCATCGGCGTCGTAGGTCATCAGGGCCACCGGGTCGGCGATCACCCCGGTAGGACCGACGATGCGCCGCAACTCCTCGATGAGTTGGGTGCGGTTCATGCTCACTTCCTCTCGTAGCAGCCAGGTCTTCCTGAGAGAGCGCCACCCTGCCGAACCCTGCTCCTGGGCAGGGGCGTGGGGAGACCTGGGCGCCCCCTCCTGCGCTATCTGAGCGTGCGTGACAGTATTGTATCACGGGAATCAAAAATCCACCATGTGAATTAATCTTTCATATTGTGGAATTATTCCCCTGCCACAACCCGGAGGGTTGCGCTCCCATGGCCAGGAGGTGGGGCCACCATCCTGCAGGTGAGGGGGTGGGGAAACCTGGTTTCCCCATACCCCTACTTGAGGGCATAGCCCTCCCAAACCCTCCCGGGGGCGGGGGGATGGGGGAACCAGGTTCCCCCATCCCCTGGGCAAGGGCTGTGTCTTCACCTTCCCGCGGGCGGGGGCGTGGGGAAACCAGGTTTCCCCATGTTCACGTTAGAACCCGGCAGAAAGCCAATTGCATGAATCCGCCAATGCGGGTACCCTGATACCGAAACACGAGCACTGCCCAGCGGAGCCAAGCCATGCACTGGTTCTATGCCCGGGATATTCTGGCCTGTCTGGATCTGGACCCGAACCACACCCTGGTGGGGCTAGCCGATCTGTGCGCCGCGCTGGGTCTGCCGGCGGCGCGCGAGGAGCGCCGGGTGAAGGCGCACCCCGTGTTGCGCCAGGGCGCGCGCCGCCTGGCCGCCGAACCCCATGACGGCGGGGCGCCGGCGCGTCTGTGCCTGCGGATCGAGCTGGTCCCCCTGTGGTTAACCACGCTGAACCCGGAGGAGTTGCCCGATCCCGCTCTGCGCGAACGCCTGGCCCTCTTCCAGCGCGAGGCGGCCTCGCTCCTCTGGCAGGCCTTCCGTCCGCAGGGCTTCGATAGCGGCGACGGGTTGATCGCTCCCCGTTCGCAGCAGGGCCATGCCGAGCAGGCCTACGTCGGGGCCATGGCCATTGCCAACCTGGCTCGCCAGCAACTGCTGATCGAACGGCAACTCGACACCGCTCCCGCCGACGACGAGGTCCCTGGCGCCGATCCCTGGGCGGCTCGCGGCGCGGCCGTTGACGACCCCCAGGCCGCCCGCATCGCCCAGACGGTGCGCAGGGTGGCGCGCACCCTCGGGGAGCGCACTCGCCGCAACGAGTACTGGGGCGCCCTCAGCGGTCTGTACCGCAACTTCGGCATTTCGTCCTATCGGCGCATGCCTGCTGGCCGGCTCTACGAGGCCCTGGAGTGGCTCGAGCGCTGGTACGGCGACATGATCGGGGAACCCGAACCGCCGCCGGATATTTGAAGGTTGCCCGCGCGTGGCCGGTGACGCGCGTTATCGGCGCTGGGCGTAGCGGTACGCCAGGCCGGGCGCCACGTTGAAGGCGCTTGCGGGTTGCGCCTGGGGGTCGAGCACCTGGGCGAAACAATCCAGCCGCCCTGGCTCGACGCGCGCGCAGGATGGCGCGCCGATCAGCGTCCGCTCCTCGATGACTGCCCAGGGTTCGGTCCACGCGCCGCTGTAGGTGATCTGGTACAGGCGCATATCCGGGCCACGCGCGAACAGGTCAAGCAGATTGCGGTTCCACCCTACGGCGCTGATGGGTGCGGTCACGCGGAAGGTGGCCATGCCGGTGAGCTGGTTCCATCCGACCCAGCGCCCTCCCGCCCGCTCATCGTAGTAGAGTTGCATCACCACCCCATTGGGGCCAAGGGCGAAACAGTCGATGATCCCCGTGTCGCGCGAGCCGCACGCGGGCGCTGAGGTGATCGTCCCGCTGCCCACGGCTTCCCAGCGCGGCGGGGTCCAATCAGTGACATTGTATTGCCAGTAGCGATGGATCAGGTTACCATTGCTATTGCGCACGAAGACGCTGAGGCGCCCGGCACCCCAGGTCACGATTGCCGGCGCCGAGGTTGCGTCGCCGCCGAGGTCATTCGTGAACCAGCCGCGTCCGTTCCAGTAAAATTGGAACACGCCGCCGTACCCCTCGCGCAGGGCGACGCAGTTGATGGCCCCGGACGTCCACGAGGCGCAGGAGGGCGCCGAGCGGAGGATCACTCCGCCTAGTTCGGGCGGCGTGCGCCAGGGGGTCCATGCTCCTCCGCCTTCTTTGTAGCTTTGCATGATCTCGCCGTTCCCCCCGCGCGCGAAGACGGTAATGCGCTCCCGCCCCCAGGACACGGCAGCCGGCGCGGACGTCAGCGTACCGCCGAGATCCTGCCAGGCCGTCCAGGTCAAACCGAACTGTGGGTCGGGCGCAGCGGGGGGGAGAGCGAGTATGCCAGGCGGCGGGGCTGCCCCGGCATACGGCGCCGATGCAAGCAGCAGCGCGGCGATGGCAACCAGCGCGGCGACGAGCGACCAGATCCGGCTTGAGCGCATCGAGGCTGTCATAGACCCTCCTGTAGCGCCGCCGCCTCGACGCGGCGGGCTGTCTGCCCGGCCCGATAGTGATTGAGCGGGCGTGCTGTCTCGATCCGGGGCGCCCAGGTTGCCCGCTTCTCCCGCCTGCCGGAAGGGAGGGGTTGGGAAGACCTGACACTCCCAAGTATACTTCATCCCGATGCTGGGAAGTCAACCCTTGAGGATCGGCTCTCATCTTCAGTGCCAACCATGAATCTCCCAAACGACCTGCGGCTGAACCTGGAGCGTGAACTGCGCGGCTACGATCCCCGCAGCCTGGCCCGCGTGACCGCCGAGGCCGCGGCGCGCTACCGTGACCCGACGGCGGGACCGCCCCCGCGTGGCCCACTGGCTGCCGCGGCCTACGCCGCCACGCGCATGCCCGCCACCTATGCCGCCTGCGCCGCCGCGCTGGGCGAGCTTGCGGCGCGTTTGCCTGCCTTCGGGCCCCGTACCCTGCTTGACGCCGGGGCCGGCAGCGGCGCGACCCTCTGGGCGGCCTCGCTCATCTGGCCGGCCCTTGAACGGGCCACCCTGATCGAGGCCGACCGCGACATGGCCACCCTGGGCCAGCGCCTCGCCGCCAGCGCAACCGCTCCCGCCGTTCGCGGGGCCGTCTGGGTGCGCGCCGACCTTACCGCCGCCTGGGACGCGCCGCCCCACGATCTCGTGACCGCAGCCTACGTTCTCGGCGAATTGCCTGACGACGCTCGCCCCACCCTGGTCGCGCGGCTGTGGGAGCGGGCACGTGGCGCCCTGGTGCTGATCGAGCCAGGCACGCCCCGGGGCTGGGCGACCATTCGCGCCGCGCGGGAACAGTTGCGCGCCACCGGCGCCGCACTGATTGCCCCCTGCCCGCACCAGCAGGCCTGCCCGCTGCCCGCCGACGACTGGTGCCATTTTTCCCGGCGCCTCGCCCGTGGCCGCTTGCATCGAACGCTCAAGGGCGCCGAACTGGGCTATGAAGACGAGAAATACGCCTACATCGCCGTCGCCCGGCAACCCGGCCAGCCGGTTGGCGCCCGCGTCCTGCGCCATCCGCTCGTCCGGTCCGGATACATCGAACTGACTCTCTGCACGCCCGACGGTATCCGCCGTCTGAGCGTCACCCGTTCTGCGGGCGCGACCTGGCGCATGGCCCGTGACCTGCGCTGGGGCGATACCTTGCCGCCCGAGTTCCTGAACGATCCTCAGCCGCCCGCGCGCGACTAAGGTGTCGCACGCCTTGAGCAACAGGTGAAGCAACCGATGGCTCACTGGACGTTTCTCACCAATCATGCGCAGGTGCTCCTCTGTATCGCGCGTAATCGCAGCGCCACCGCCCGCGAGATCGCCGCGCAGGTGGGGATTACGGAACGCGCCGTGCAGCGCATTCTGCGCGACCTCCACGACGCCGGCTACATCAGCCATACCCGTGACGGGCGCCAGAACCGTTATGAGATCCACGAGGAAGCCCCTATGCGCCATCCCGCCCAGCAAGGGCACGCCGTGCGCGAGTTGTTGGAATTGCTCGATTAGCCATGGTTCAGAAGGGCTTTCCTGTATGGTACCGTCTCGTCCCGAACCGCCCCCTCTCTCACCCTCCCCCGCCGGGGGAGGGAACCCGGTGCCTCCTCCCGCTAACGTGAACATACGCCCTCGGCGAGGGGTGTGGGGGAACCGAGTTCCCCTACACCCCCGCCCCGCAGGGGAATGGGGAAACCCGGTTTCCCCATTCCCCCTCCCGCGGGAGGGTTTAGGAGGGCTTCGCCCTCCCCAGAATTATTTTCATCCCGTCGGTGTGCGGCGGAGCCGCATGGACGGCTAACATGAACATGGGGGAACCAGGTTCCCCCACACCCCCATTTTCATCGGGTGTTGTGGGCCCCGACCATGGATATCTAGGGAGAGGCTGGGGGAGGGAACCCGGCGCCTCCTCCCAGCGGGGGGAGGCTGGGAGGGGGGCCAGAGCGCTGCGAACGGTACATCTCACGAGGCTCAGGCATGTCTCAGAATTGGGCGTTTCAGCTCGACAGTTGCTCCACACCTCCACACCTCCACAGAACCAGTCTGTAGCGCCGGAGAGCCGGAGAGCTGACGGCCGGATTGTCACGTTCGTTTGAACCATGCCTTCGCAACCTTTCGCCTGCAGATCCGGTTTACCTGATGGGCTGATCAGCCAGACGCGCCGCCGGGCGCCGCGCAACGCC
>DAOTYR010000666.1:0-2439 GCA_034434655.1 Chloroflexaceae bacterium | reverse complement strand
GGTCGGCGATCCAGTACTCGCGCACCCCCGCGGCGGCGTACAGGTCGCGCTTCTCGCGCCGGTCGTAGCTGGCCGTGCCGGGGGAGACCACCTCCACCACCAGGTCGGGCGGGCCGACAATGCGCTGCGTGGTGATGGTCGCCGCGCCGCCGCGCAGGATGACGATGAGATCGGGCTGCACCACCGTGTTGGGGCCGAGTTCCACGTCAATCGGCGCGCTGAAGACCCGCCCGTGGCCGGCGCTCTCGACGTAGGTAAACAGATAATGTGCCAGGCGCAACGAGGCGGCCTGATGGTCAGGAGTGGGGGCGGGGGCCATACGCAGGTCTCCGTTGATCAGTTCGTAACGCTGGCCGTCGTCGGGAAGCCGTTCGTAGTCGGCGACCGTCCAGCGCCCGCCGGGGGGCTGGGGCAGGTGGGTCGCCGGCCCGGCGATGGGGAGGATGTCGGTGCTCATAGGCGTGTCCTGTGGCATCATACCGGTTGGCATTGAACAAGCCGCGCGCGCTGTCCGGAGTTATCGTACAACACCGGGGCCGCAATCTGCAATCGAAGCCGCTCAACATAGTTTCCTGGAGCGGGGTGGGGGGAAACCGGGTTTCCCCAGACCCCCACCCACGGGAGGGTTTGGGAGGGCGGCGTCCCGGAACAACCTTTCTTCATCGAGACGTTGTGCAGCGCAGCCGCATGGACAGCGCTCGCCCGCGCGGAGCGCGCCTCCCTCCTGGCGCGAACGCTAACCCATGCAGTGGCAACACATCCGAAGGAGCATCCGTTGATGACGACCCTGATCTCGTTCCTCGGCGCGACCGACTACCGTGATACGATCTACGTCTATCGTTCGCGCAAAAGCCATGCGACTCGCTACATGGCCGATGCGGCAATGGCTCTGTTTGAACCTGCGCCGCAACGCTTGCTCGTCGTGGTGACCGAGGAGGCCCGAACGAAACACCTGGAAGCATTGACCCGGAACCTGAGCGGCGTGATTGAACCTGAGCCCGTCATGATCCCATCTGGTCAGTCGGAGGCCGAACAATGGACGATCTTTGAGCGGATCGCCGCGCAGATCAGGCCGAATGAGGAACTGATTTTTGACATTACCAACGGCTTTCGCTCCATTCCCGTGCTGGCATTGCTGATTGCCGCCTATGTGCGCGTGGCGCGCCGGGCCACGGTGCGCCATTTGATCTACGGCGCCTTCGACGCGCGCAACCCGGATAACGAGACACCCGTATTCGACCTCACCCCGCTGGCGGCGTTGCTCGAATGGACCACCGCGACCGATGCCTTGCTCAAATACGGGCGCGCCGACGCGCTTCGTGATCTGGTTCAACAACTGGCGCATGCGCGTTCCAGCTCGAACCAACTGGCTCAACAGCTCCACCAACTGACCGCGGCGCTCCAGGCGTCGCGCCCGGCGGAAGTGATGCGGACTGCTGCGACACTTCCTGAGGCCCTCGCCGCCTTTAGCGAGCCCAACGCCACGGATGGGTCCACTCGCCCCCTGGGGTTGCTGCTCGGCGCGATTGAACAGGAATATGGGCCGATGGCCCTTGCGCAGCCGTATGAGCGCCGATTGGCCCGTGAGGTGATCGGCAAGCAACTCGAGATGATCGAGTGGTACGTAGCAAAGGGGCTGTACGTGCAGGCGTTTACCCTTACCCGCGAGTGGCTTATCTCGGTGGTGCTGGCTGCAGCCGACAGCGACGGCGCCTATGACCTTTACAGTGAAAGCGACCGGAAACTGGCCGAGACGGCGATTAATGGCTATGATCAAACCTCAGAAAGTCCGCCGCGCCCGGTGCCGACGCGTATCCTGGAGATCGCGAACCAGCCTGCCATCCGCAGCCTGTGGAAGGATTGTCGCGCCCTGCGCAATGATCTGGCCCATGCCGGGATGCGCCGGAGCCCAGAGGCGGCCGAGCAGGTCGAGAAGCGGGTGCGTGCTGTATGCAGCAGGCTTCGCCCGGCGTTGCAAGCATTGGGGTTTGAGGTTTAGATGTGATCTGTAGCCGGGCGCCCATCAGGCAGGGGTATGGGGGAAACCTGGTTTCCCCATACCCCTGCTTGAGGGCTACGCCCTCCCAGGCCCTCCCGCGGGCGGGGGCGTGGGGAAACCCGGTTTCCCCACACTCCTCTCCGAGGGCCTATGTTCACGTTAGGAAATGCAATGAACCGGCTCTCCCTCAACGATCTGTTGCGGCTGTTTCTGGAAACCCGCGTGCCGGCGCTCTTTCTGATCGGCTCGCTGGCGCTGGCGATTCTCGGCAATGCCGTCTATGAATTGTTGACCGGGGTATTCGGGGCCACGCCGCAGTTTCTCATCGCCCTGATCGCCGGCGCGACGCTGATCTTTGCCTTTGTGGTGGTCGGGTTCCAGCGCGCGCTGAGGGCGCTGCGGCGTCAGAGCGCGACGAAGGTTGACCCGGATCGGCAGGC
>DAOTYR010000665.1:0-8360 GCA_034434655.1 Chloroflexaceae bacterium | reverse complement strand
AGGGCTGCGCCCTCCCAAACCCTCCCGCAGGCGGAGGGATGGGGAAACCCGGTTTCTCCATCCCCCTGCTTGAGGGCCAGGCCCTCCCGCGGGCAGGGGTGTGGGGAAACCCGGTTTCCCCACACCCCTGCTCCAGCAGCCTATGTTCACGTTAGACATGGTTTCAGCAGGGCTATGCGGTATGCTACCGTCTCCTGCCGAACCGCCCCCTCCCTGACCCCCCCCCTGGGCGAGGAAAGCGGGCTCCTCCCCCCAGCGGGGGGAGGCTGGGAGGGGGGCAAAACGCTGCGAACGGTACAACTCCTACGAGCAATGGATACAGCCTGGTAAGCCGGCACTTCTACAATTCAGATAGGCAGGCTAAAAACTAACGTGAAAATAGGCTCTCGAAGAGGGCAATGGGGAAACCGGGTTTCCCCACGCCCCCGCCCCGCAGGGGAATGGGGAAACCGGGTTTCCCCCATTCCCCCACCCGGTGGGAGGGTCTGGGAGGGCGACGCCCTCCCAGGAACAATCGTATGGTCATCCCGTCGGGGTGCGGCGCGAGCCGCATGGACGGCTGATGTAAACATGGACCAGTCGGGGAACGTATTCACCAATGAGCAGGCAGGGGCCGTGACGGGCGCCCATCGCCCGGCCCCTGCCAGGCGCAATGAGGCAAGTATGGCACAGACCCTCAGTGAGCAGATCCTCTCTCGCGCGGCGGGACGGCCGGTGTCCGCGGGGGAGGTGGTAACGGTCAATGTAGACCTGGTGATGATGCACGATAGTCTGTCACCGGGCATCATCCGGGTATTGCACGAGGAACTTGGCGCCGAGCGGGTCTGGGATCCGCAGCGCGTCGCGGTGGTGATTGACCATGTGGCCCCGGCCGCCAGTGTGCAGACGGCAGAGAAGCAGGCCGAGGTGCGGCGCTGGGTGCGCGCCCAGGGCATTACGCACCTGTTCGACGTGGGGCGGGGGATTTCGCACCCGGTGCTGGTTGAGGAAGGCCTGGCCCGACCCGGTATGGTCATCGTGGGCAGCGACAGCCACTCGACCGCCTACGGCTGTGTGGGGGCCTTCGGCACGGGGATGGGCACCACCGATATCGCCCTGGCCGCCGCCACGGGCCGCACCTGGTTCCGCGTGCCCGAGACGGTGCTGGTGCGCGCGCGGGGCCGCTTTCGCCCCGGAGTGAGCGCCAAGGACCTGGCGCTCAAGGCGGCGCGCCTGCTCCGCGCCGACGGGGCCACCTACGCCGCCGTCGAGTGGCACGGGGTCGAGTTCCTCGGCGTCATGGAGCGGATGACCCTGGCGACCCTCTCCATCGAGGTCGGCGCCAAGGCCGGCATCGTGCCGCCCACCGGGCTGTTGCAGACCGTCCCCGAATGGCTGCGCGTCGAGGAGGGCGCTCGCTACAGCCGTGTGGTTGACATAGACCTCGACGATCTGGAGCCGCAGGTCAGCGCGCCGCATACGGTGGACAACGTGACCGATCTGCGCGACCTTGGTCGCGTGGCGGTGGACGTGGTCTACCTGGGCACCTGCACCAATGGCCATTACGAGGACATGGCCGCCGCGGCGCGCATTCTGCGCGGGCGGCGCCTGGCCCCCGGTGTGCGCATGCTGGTGGTGCCGGCCAGCGCCCAGGCACTGCAACTCGCCGCCGAGGATGGCACCCTGGCAACCCTGCTGGCCGCCGGGGCGACCATCGGCACCCCGGGGTGCGGCGCCTGCATCGGACGGCACATGGGCGTGCTTGCCCCCGGCGAGGTCTGCCTGTTCACCGGCAATCGCAACTTCCGTGGGCGCATGGGTAGCCCCGAGGCGCGCATCTACCTGGCCTCGCCGGAAGTCGCTGCGGCAACCGCGCTGACCGGGTACATCACCCATCCGCAGGAGGTGGTTGACGCGCGCTACGGTGAGCCGTGAGCGCTGCGCCCGGGGCAGGCGCAACTCCTTTCCCGGCTCTCCCGCGGGGTCGAGGCGTGGGGAAAGCGGGTTTCCCCACGCCCCCACGGGATGAAAAAGGTTGTCTTTGGGAGGGCTACGCCCTCCCAAACCCTCCCAGGGGCCGGGGTCTGGGTGCGCGGGCCTCCGGGCCCGCATCCGCAGGGGATGGGGAAACCAGGTGTCCCCATCCCCCTGCTCGAGGGCTGCGCCCCCCAGACTCTCCTACGGGCGGGGGCGTGGGGAAACCGGGTTTCCCCACGTCCCTCTCCGAAAGCTTATTTTCAAGTTAGGAACACGGAGCACACCTATGGCTCGCGTCTGGCTATTTGGCGCTGACATCAATACCGATCAGATCGTTCCAGGGCGCTATGCGCCGTACATGCTCAAGAACGAGGACGATCTGCGCAAGTACCCCTTTATTGAACATCGCCCCGACTTCGCCGGCAATGTGCGTCCGGGAGACATCATCGTGGCCGGCAACAACTTCGGCTGCGGCAGTTCCCGCGAGTACGCGCCCCTGGCGCTGCGCATGGTCGGCATCGGCGCGATTATCGCGCCGCTGTTCGCCCGTATCTTCTTCCGCAACGCGCTGAACCTCGGCATCCCGTGCTTTACCGCCGATCTCACCGGCGAATTGCGCGATGGCCAGGAGGTGGAACTGGACCTGGAACGGGGGCGCATCCATACCGATGACGGGCGCACCATCCAGTTGCCGCCGCCCCCAGCCTTCCTGCGCGAGGTCTGGGCCGCGGGGGGGATCGTGCCGTTTTATCGTATGTACGGGCGTTTTCCCGGTGAGGGGTAAGTGGAGGGCCGGGAACACCCGCTTTTCCCGGCGCGCGACGCGGAGGGTTGGGCCGCACCGTTCTTCCCTCAGGCAGGGGGATGGGGAAACCTGGTTTCCCTGTAGTCACGCAAGGACGATGCCATGCGTATCTGTGTCATTCCCGGCGATGGGATCGGCCCGGAAGTGATCGGCGCCGCCGTGGGGGTGCTGCGCGCCCTGGCGCCCGACGCGCTCATCACCGAGGCCGAGGCGGGTTGGGGCGCCTTCGAGCGTCACGGCGTGGCGCTGCCCGCGGCGACGCTGGCGGCGGCGCGGGCAGCCGATGCCATCCTCTTCGGCGCGGTTGCCTCGCCCAGCCATGCCGTGCCCGGCTACCGCAGTCCCATCGTGCAATTGCGCCGGGAGCTCGACCTCTACGCGAACATCCGCCCGGTCAGCGGAACCGGCCTGGGGAAGCCGGTCGATCTGGTCATTGTTCGTGAGAACACCGAAGACCTCTACCTCGGGCGCGAGCGTCTGGAGGATGATGGCGCCACGGCTATCGCCGAGCGGGTGATCACCCGGCAGGCCAGCGCCCGCATCGCCCGTGCCGCCTTCGACCTGGCCCGCCGCCGCGCCGCCGATACCGGGCGGTCCCCGCGGGTGACGGTGGCCCACAAGGCCAATGTCCTCCGCGTCAGTGATGGCCTGTTCCGCGAGACGGTGCTGGCGGCGGCCCGCGCATACCCCGAGGTCGTGGTGGAGGAGATGCTGGTGGACGTGGCGGCGATGCGCCTGGCCCAGACGCCCGAACGGTTCGATGTGCTGGTCACCACCAATATGTTCGGCGACATTCTCTCCGATGTGGCCTGCATTCACGGCGGCGGGTTGGGACTGGCCGCCTCGGCCAATCTGGGTGACGCACAGGCCCTGTTTGAACCGGTGCACGGCGCGGCGCCGGATATCGCCGGACAGGGCACCGCGAACCCTCTGGCGGCGATCACCTGTGTGGCCATGCTGCTAGAATGGCACGGCCTGAGCCTGCCCGCGGCGCGCCTGCGGGCCGCCATCGTCGGCGTGCTGCGCGATGGCCCCCACACGCCCGACCTGGGCGGCACGGCGAAGACGAGCGATGTTGCGGAATCGGTGCTGGCGCGACTTTAGTTGTTCCTGGGAGAGCTTGCCCCCTCCCGAAGCCTGCCGGCGCGCAGGGGCGTGGGGAAACCAGGTTGCCCCCGCCCCCCTCTGTTCCGCCGGCGGCGGGCACACGCCCTGGCGCAGCCAGGACGATCCTGCCGCCGCGGGTGGAAACGGGAGTTGCGGGGAGGCTGCGCCTCCCCCCGCCTCTCCAGAGACCTCGAACGAAAGGAGTTTCCGGTATGATCGCCACCTGTCCCGAATGCGGCGCCGAAATCACCTTGCCCGACGACACCATGGAAAGTGAGATCATCGTCTGCCCCGAATGTGGCGCCGAACTGGAAGTGATCAGTCTGAACCCGCCCACCCTGGCCCTGGCCCCCGAGGTCGAGGAGGACTGGGGCGAATAGAGGAGCAACCTATGCGTATCGGTGTTCTCTGCTCGCGCATCCGCGCCGAGGAGAAACTGCTTTTTACGGAACTGGAGCGTCGCGGTCTCGAGTACGAGAAGATCGACGACCGCGAGCAGATCTTTAACCTGCACCAGCGCGAATACCCCTTCGACGTGGTGCTGGAGCGCTCGATCCAGCACAGCCGGGCGCTGTACATGCTGAAGATCATGAACGATGCCGGCGTGCCGACGGTGAACAGCTATCACGTGGCGCTGACCTGCGGCGACAAGTTCCTCACCACCCAGGCCCTGGTGCATGCCGAGGTGCCTACGCCGCGCTGCCTGCTGGCCTTTACCCCGGAGAGCGCCCTCGAAGCGATGGAGCAACTCGGCTACCCGGTCGTGCTCAAGCCGGTGATCGGCTCCTGGGGGCGCATGGTCAGCAAGATCAACGACCGCGACGCCGCCGAGGCCATTCTCGAACATCGCGATGTGCTCGGCAACTACCAGCACTCGATTTTCTACATCCAGGAGTACATTGACAAGCCCGGTCGCGATATTCGCGCGTTTGTCATCGGCGACGAGTGCATCGCCGCGATCTACCGCACCAGCGAGCACTGGATCACCAACACCGCCCGCGGCGGCATCGCCAGCAACTGTCCCATCACGCCAGAACTGGCCGACCTGAGCATTCGCGCGGCCCATGCCGTGGGCGGCGGGGTGGTGGCGATTGATCTGCTCGAGACCCGCGACGGGCGCATGCTGGTGAATGAGGTCAACTACACCATGGAGTTCCGCAACTCGATCGAGACCACCGGCGTGAACATCCCGGCGCGGATCATTGATTATGTGCTGGAAGTGGGCCGCAAGGGGTGACGAGGTGGCGGGAGCGGATGGTCACCCTTCCACCCCTCCCACCTCCACAGGAGGACTATGAGCATCCGGGTTTCTGTCGTGGGCGCCAGCGGCTACGTCGGGGGCGAACTGCTGCGGCTCCTGCTATGGCACCCCGCGGTAGAAGTGGCGCAGGCCACCAGTGGGCGCAATGCCGGGCGCTACCTCTACCAGGTGCACCCCAATCTGCGGGGGCGGACGAGCCTGCAGTTCGTGCACCCTGACCGGCTGGCACCGTGCGACGTGCTGTTCCTGGCCCTGCCCCACGGCGAGGCGGCGCGCAGCTTCGCGCGCTACGAAGGGTTAGCCGGGCGGATCATCGACTGTTCCGCCGACTTCCGGCTGCGCGACCCGGCGACCTACGCCCGCTGGTACGGCGAGGAGCACCCCGCCCCGGGGTGGCTCGAGCGCTTCGTGTACGGGCTGCCCGAAGTTAGCCGCGCGGCCCTGCGCGAGGCGCGCTACGCCAGCGGGGTGGGTTGCAATGCCACGGCCACCAACCTGGCCCTGCTGCCGCTGGTGCGGGCGGAACTGGTGGACCCGCACCGGCCGGTGATCGTTGAGGTCAAGGTCGGCTCGTCGGAAGGCGGGGCGAGCGCCTCGGAGAGCAGTCACCACCCCGAGCGGGCAGGGGCGGTGCGCTCCTTTGCTCCGGTGGGCCATCGCCACACTGCGGAAGTCGAGCAGGTGACAGGGTTGCGCAACGTCCACATGTCGATCACCTCGGTCGAACTGGTGCGGGGCGCCCTGGCAACAGCGCACGTCTTCACGGCCCGCCCGGTGACGGAGAAAGATCTGTGGCAGGCGTACCGCGCCTTTGCCCGCGATGAGCCATTCGTGCGTATTGTCAAGGAGCGGCAGGGGATCTATCGCTTCCCCGAGCCGAAGATCCTTGCCGGCAGCAACTACGCCGACATCGGCTTCGCCCTCGATGCCTCCACGGGGCGGGTGGTGAGCATCTGCGCGCTTGACAATCTGATGAAAGGCGCCGCCGGAAGCGCGGTACAATGCATGAACCTGATGCTCGGCCTCGATGAAACCGCGGGGTTGGAGTTTCCAGGACTGCATCCGGTGTAGGGTCGTGGAGGTATGGAGGTGTGGAGATGAAACCCCGTCACCGCGGCGTCTCCGCGCCTGTTCCCTCCACCACCCTGGCGCCCGCGCCGTCCGCCGCTGCGGCCCTGCGCCGGGCCGACCGGCTGATCCTCGGCTGGTCGTTGATCGTGCCAGCCTTCCTGTTCGCCGTCTTCCACGGCTATGGGTTCGACGACCCCTACATCACCTACCGGTACGCGGCAAACCTGGCGGCCGGCCAGGGGTTCGTCTACAACCCTGGCGAGCACGTTCTGAGCACCACCGCCCCGCTCTACGCGCTGCTGCTGGCGCCCTTCGCCACCCTGGGGTTGGACGTGCCGCTGATCAGCAACCTGATCGGCTGCGTCAGCCTCGGCGCGGGCGCCCTGGCGTTGTGGCGGTTGGGGCGCCTGGCGGGAATGCCGGTTGCGGGTGGGGTGGCAGCCATGCTCTACCCGCTCAGCCCGCACCTGGCGCTGACCCTGGGCGCGGAGACGACCTTCTTCATGGCCCTGACCCTGTGGGGCTTCGTCGCGCTGGCGGCGAGGCGTCCTGCCGTGGCGGGGTCGCTCCTGGCCATCGCCACGCTGACGCGCGCTGATGCCGCCCTGGCCGCGGTTGTCGGAGGGACCGCCCTGCTGCTCAGGGAACCGCCCTGGAAGCGTTCCCCTTGCCCCGACAACGAGGCAAGCACACCGGCGGGCAACCGGCCTGCCGGCGGGGAAAAGCCTTCAGGCGCCCCGGCGCATGGACCAATCAGCGGGAACATCCATCCCCTGTTGCGCTTCGGCGGGGCCTATGCGCTCATCATCCTGCCCTTCCTCGGCGGGGCCTGGATGTATTTCGGCTCACCGGTGCCGGCGACGCTCGGCGTCAAACGCAGCCAGGCGCGCATCCCCGGCAGCCGCAGCTACCTCACGGGCCTGGGCCAGCAACTCGCCGGTCTGGCCCGGCGCCCTCTGTTCTGGCCCCTGCTGGGCCTGGCGCCCGCGGGGCTGGTTACGGGGGTATGGCGCCGGGGCCCATTGCTCCTGCCACTGGCATGGGGCGGCCTGCACACCCTGGCTTATAGCCTGCTGGGGGTCACCGCCTACTTCTGGTACTACGGCCCGGCGGCCCTGGCACTGATCACCGCCGCGGCTCTGGGCGCCGAGGCCCTGGCGGCCTGGTCGGGCCCGTGGCGGGGGACGCGGGCCGCTGGCGCCATCTTCATGGCCATGCTGGTTAGCCTGGCGCTGGCGGCCCAGGTTCTGGCGCTGGCCTGGATGGCAACCCATCCCGATCCCCGCCTGCCGCTCTACCGCGCCGCCGGTCAATGGCTGGCCGCCAATACCGCCCCCGCGGCCCGCGTTGGCACCGTCGAAGTCGGCATTATCGGCTATCACAGTGGCCGCCCGATGGTGGACTTTGCGGGGCTGATCCAGCCCGACGTGGCCGGGGTCTTCGAGGCGGGCGGAAGCTACGACGCGGCGGCGCGCCAGGCCATCGCCGCCTACCAACCCGAGTATCTGGTCAACCAGGAAGCCGCCATGCCCCTCGTTGGCACCGACCCGGAACTGGCGGCCCGTTGCGTAGCGGTGGCCGAGTTTCCCGATCCGCGTTATCCCTCGCCGCTGACCATCTATCGCTGCGCGTGGGAGGGGTGAGAGAAGCCCGATTTCTCCTCACCCCTCCATCTGGCGCCAGGCGGCCGCCATCCCATCCACTAACGTGAACATAGGCTCTCGAAGAGGGGTGTGGGGAAACCGGGTTTCCCCATGCCCCCACCCGCGGGAGGGTCTGGGAGGGCTGCGCCCTCCCAGGAACAACCGTATGTGCATCGCGGCGTTGTGCGGCGGAGCCGCATGGACGACTGAGGTGACCATCGTGCGCCGCGTTCAGCCCCCCTCCCGGCCTCCCCCCGCTGGGGGGAGGAGCCGGGTTCCCGCCCCCCAGTGAGGGCGCAGCCCGCCCGCAGGAGGGTGTGGGAGGGCTGCGCCCTCCCAAGAAGTATGTTCATCCCGTCGGTGCGCGGCGCGAGCCGCATGGATGGCTGATTTGCATAACGTAGTATAATAAGAATCCTATCTTTTGTTCTCTAAGCGAGTTGCTGGTCAATGGCGAGGAACTGTCCCGATGAAACGGTGCCCTTACCCTTGCCCGGTTGTCGCTGCCAACCGGAAC
>DAOTYR010000664.1:0-1524 GCA_034434655.1 Chloroflexaceae bacterium | reverse complement strand
TGGGCTGCTTCGCCTTCGCTGGCATCACCGGCTCCCCTCTGTGCCCGCTACTACAGGTGGTCGACGAAAAACAACATAATAATGCTGGCGCGCGAGGTGGGACCGGCGCCAGACCAGTGACCTTCTTCCGTTTGAGGTGACCATCGTGCGCCGGGTTCAGCCCCCCTCCCAGCCTCCCCCCGCTGGGGGGAGGCGCCGGGTGCCCGCCCCCAGTGGGGGAGGGTCCGGGAGGGGGCCGGCGCCGCGCCCGCGGCGCGGGCGGGACGCCTGCGCTCCCAGGTCATGGTCATCGCGGCGGTGTGCGCCATGCGCATGACCGTCTACCGTGAACATAGGCTGCTGGGGCAGGGAAATGGGGAAACCCGGTTTCCCCATGCCCCCACCCGGTGGGAGGGTGTGGGCGGGCGCAGCCCGTGCGCAGGGGACTGGGGAAACCCGGTTTCCCCATGCCCCCACCCGGTGGGAGGGGGTGGGCGGGCGTAGCCCGTGCGCAGGGGACTGGGGAAACCCGGTTTCCCCAGTCCCCCACCCGGTGGGAGGGTGTGGGAGGGCGTAGCCCGTGCGCAGGGGCCTGGGGAAACCCGGTTTCCCCCATTCCCCCATCCGGTGGGAGGGTGTGGGCGGGCGCAGCCCGTGCGCGGGGGGCTGAGGAAACCGGGTTTCCCCCATTCCCCCACCCGGTGGGAGGGTGGGGGCGGGTGCAGCCCGTGCGCAGGGGGCGTGGGGAAACCGGGTTTCCCCACGCCCCCGCCCGGTGGGAGGGTGGGGGCGGGCTACGCCCTCAAGCAGGGGTATATGGTTGCGGATCAGGTCCGCACGCCGATCAAGACATTGCTCACCACCAGCACCAGCAGCGCGCCCAGCGAGGCCAGCGGCGCCCAGCGCCCCAGGCCCCGCAGGGGGTTGCGTCCCCCAACGGCCATGTGCGCCAGCCCGGCGGCCAGAATCCCGATGATTGGGTGCAGGATGAAGGGGAGGCTCAAATAGCGCGCCTGGGCCGCGCCCGAGGTGTTGAACAGCAGAAATATCCAGAAGATGATGCCAAGCCCGGCTTGAAGATCCACCAGCACGGGAAACACACGGGTGAGAGGATTGCGGGGCGCGTTGGGCCGGTAGGTGACAACGAGGTAGATCGCCATGGCCACGATGGCCAGCGGCAGGATCATTTCGCCAAGGACGCGGTGGATCTGGAACACGACGCTGAATACGGGACCCATGATAGGTGCTCTCTTTCCGGGGCTACTACTACGACGAGACTGCTCCTGGTAGGGGCTTTCGGAGGGACGAAGCCCTCCGAAAGCCCCTGTGGGGGCCTGTGGCTCCTGCTACCCCCGCTGAGACGCAGTCTCATTGTAGTACTTATGGGCTATCTTCACGGGGGTGGATGGTAACGAACCCGTTACGTTCCCAACGTATGCTTCACCCGTATGCGAATACCTGTGAGCGCGCCGCGTGTGGCGGCGAGAGAGGAAAAGCGCATGGCTACGCGCAGGATCGAGTCGTTCTTGCTCCGTATTGTCGTCT
>DAOTYR010000663.1:0-5431 GCA_034434655.1 Chloroflexaceae bacterium | reverse complement strand
GGGGGATGGGGAAACCCGGTTTCCCCGTACCTCCGCCCGCGGAAGGGTTTGGGAGGGCCAGGCCCTCCCAAGAAGTATATTCATCCCGTCGGTGTGCGGCGCAGGCGCATGGACGGCTAAGATGGGGAAGCCAGGCTTCCCCGCGCCCCTGCCTGACCTGGCTGTGATATGGGGCGACGAGGTTGCCCCGCATTCCTGGGGCTACATTATGGTCTTTGAGAAATTAATCCGGTATGCCGGGCTGACCGTGGGGCTAAAGCCCTCGGCTATGGAATGCGAAGCCCGCCTGCGCGGGCTAGAGCGGATTATTTATTCAAAGACCATAACGTCCTGAAGGTATCCACCTGTGTGAGGCATTTGCATGGATCGTCCCCTCCGCGATGAACTGGTCGCGCTGACCACGGATCTGGTGCGCTTCGAGTCGACCGCCGACCGCCCCGATCAACTGGCGGCCTGTATGGACTATGTGGCCGCCTACCTTGCTGACGTTCCTGGCCTCTTTGTCGAACGCAGCGTATCAAACGGCAAGCCGGCGCTTGTCGCCACCCTGCGGGAGACCCGCGCCCCCGCGCTGCTGTTCAACGGTCACCTCGATGTGGTCGTGGGCCGGCCCGAACAGTTCGTTCCCAAGGTGCGCGACGGGCGGATCTATGGCCGGGGCGCGCTGGATATGAAGGGCAGTTGCGCGGTGATGCTGCGCCTGCTGCGCGACCTGGCGACGCTCCCCGAGCGCCCCGATGCGGGCTTCCAGTTCGTCAGCGATGAGGAGATCGGCGGCGCCGCGGGCACGGGGCGCCTGCTCGCCGAAGGGTGGCGCTGCGACCTGATGCTCTGTCTTGAACCGACTGACCTGGGCATCCTCTACGCCCATAAGGGCTGTATGTGGGTGGAACTGGCCCTGCCCGGCCGCCCGGCGCACGGCTCGCATCCCTGGGAGGGCCATAATCCGATTGGCGACCTGGCGCGCGGCCTGGCGGCCGTCGAAGCGCGCTTTCCGCCACCCCCCGGCCCCGATGCGTGGCGCACCACCGTCACCCCGACCACGCTGCGTGCGGGCGCCGGTTCGCGCAATCAGGTGCCCGGCTCCGCCGCGGTCACGTTCGATATTCGCTTCACCGCCGATGCGACGCCCGAAGACGTGCTCGCCGCGCTGAGGGAGTGCTTTCCGACCGCTACGCCAACGGTCATCGAGACCGGTCACGCGCTGTACACCGACCCGGAGCACCCCGGCGTGGCGCGGCTCGCGGATCTCCTTGAACGGCGCCTGGGCCGCCCGCCGCGCTTCTTTCGTGAGCATTACGCCACCGATGCGCGCTACTATACTGGCGCCGGCATTCCCGCGGTCTGTGTCGGGCCGGCCGGCGCGGGGCTCCATTCCGACGAAGAGTGGGTGAGCGTCGCCAGTCTAGTTGATCTCTACCAGGTGCTGCTCGCCTACGCGACGAGCTGAAATGGCGCCATCATGCTCTACGCCCTGCAAACCGTGCCCGGTCTTGGTATGCTCGCCTGGCACGAGGCCGAGCAGGCGTTGTCCGGCGGGTCCGCGCCAGCTCCGCCGCGCCTGGCGGGCATCAAGGCGGTGCCGGGACGCGACGACATCGTGCTGGTTGATTACCAGGGGGGGCCAAAACCCCTGCTCGGTCTACGCACCGTCGAAGATGTCTTCGTAGTGGCGGCGCGGGCCTTCCGCGTCGCCGCGGACGAACGCGGGCCACGGCAGATCTACGCCGCGGTGCGCTCCTCCGAGAGCGTCGGCCCGGCCCTCAACGCGTGGCGACGGGTGAGCGGTGCCCGCAAGGGCGGCGGCGCCTTCCGGGTGATCGCTCGCACCGTCGGGCGCCAGCAGTACCTGCGCCGCGATGTGGGTCGCGCCGTGGCCGATGCCGTGCGCGATGGCTGGCCCGGCCCCTGGCGCCTGGTTGACGAAGGCGAGGATCTGGAGGTCTGGGCCACGCTGGTGGATCAGGAACTGCTCTGCGCCCTGCGGCTCTCCGATGCCTCTATGCGCCAGCGAGGCAAGCTGCGCCACCTGCCCGCCTCGCTGCGCCCGGCTCTGGCCGCGGCCATGGTGGCCCTGACCCACCCCGCTCCCGACGACGTGTTCCTCGATCCGATGGCCGGCGCGGGCACGCTGCTGGTCGAACGGGCCGCCGCCGGTCCCTTCGCCGCGTTGCACGGCGGTGATATCAGCGACGAGGCGGTCAGCGCGATGCGCGCCAATCTGCGCGGAGTGGGAGGACGGGTCGTCACCAGTCGCTGGGACGCGCGGCAGCTGCCGCTGGAGGATCGCAGCGTGGACAAGGTGGCGGTCAATCTGCCCTTCGGCAAGCAGATCGGCGACCAGGCCGGGTTGCCCGAACTGTATCGCGACGTGCTGGCCGAGATCGCGCGCGTCCTGCGCCCCGGTGGGCGCCTGGTGATCCTGGCGGGCGACGCGGGCCTGCTGGAGCAGGCGCGTAGCAGCGCGGCCCGCTCCCTGCGCCCCGGCCCGCGTCACCGGGTCGTTGTGCTCGGCCAGCCGGCGGTGATCTGTGAATATACGCGGTGAGACGGGGGGAAATAACTATCATTTCGGATGGAGATCTGGGAGGGCTACGCCCTCTCACACCCCCCACCGGGTGAGGGTCTGGGGAAACCAGGTTTCCCCAGACCCCTTCTCCGCCCCGCCAACGGTTCGGAACCCCATCACGCAAACACCACATACTGCCGCAAAAAAGCCTCGAGGGCCGTGTAGTAGCGTTCGATCGTCTCGGCGCGACGCCAGCCATGCCCTTCGCCGGGGAAAAGATGGTACACATGGGGCACACCCCGGCGACGCAGGGCGGCAACGATGGCCTCGGCCTGATTGGGCGGCACCACCCGGTCCTCCTCGCCCTGGAAGATCGCCAGGGGCGCGGTGATCGTTTCGGCATGGAAGAGCGGCGAGCGCTCGCGGTAGCGCGCGGCGGCCTGGGGTAGCGGCCCTACCAGCCAGTCGGTGTAGTGCGCCTCGAACTTATGGGTCTCCGCGGCAAGGCTGAAGAGATCGGTCACACCGTAGAGACAGACCCCTGCCCGGAACACGCCGGGCGCCTGGCTCAGCGCCTCGAGCACGGTGTAGCCGCCGGAACTGCCGCCCATAATCACCATCCGCTCCGGATCGGCAATGCCTGCCGAGGCCAGGTAGCGCGCCCCGGCCACGGCATCGGCGACATCGAGCACCCCCCACTGTTCGCGCAGGGCCTGGGCATAGGCGCGCCCGTAACCGGTGCTGCCGCGGAAGTTCACCTCCAGCACAGCGTAACCCCGTGTCGCCAGAAACTGCACCTCGGCGCTGTAGCTCAGCACCGCCTGGCCGGTTGGCCCGCCGTGGACGCGCACAATCGCCGGGGGGCGCGGACCGGGCCCGTCCGGCGCGTAGCCCGGCGGCAGGTAGAGAATGCCATAGACCATGTCCGCGCCAGGGGCAGGCCAGGTGACCGGCAGCGCGCTGGCCAGTTGCGCCGCCGGGATCAGTTCGCCCGAACTGCGGCGCAGCACGCGCGTCTGCTGACCGTCGGCTACCACGATGCGCGGCGGGATCGCCGGCGCCGAGGCGATGCCCGCCACCGCTTCGGCCGTGGCCGAAGCGGCCGGCTGCGCGAACCAGGTATAGCCTTCGCCCTCGCTCAGGCTCTGCGCCGGACCGCCATCAACCGGTTGCGCATAGACGCGCCGCTGCCCGCCCTCGTTACGCACATAGTAGAGCCGATGCCCTCCGCGCGACCAGGCCAGGGTGCGCATCCCCTGGGCCCAGGCGGGCTGGCCGTGCTCGGCGGCGCCGCTGGTGAGGCGGCGATGGCTCCCGGTCGCCAGGTGGTAGAGATAGATGTGCCACCAGCCATCGGCGTCGGAGACATAGGCCAGAAAGCGCCCATCGGGCGAGAAGGCAGGCTGGAAGATGCTCGTCGCCGGGCCGCCGGCAAGGTGTTTGACGCCACGGACAACCGGCGCCGGCCCTGAGGTGCAGTCGAGATCGGCCAGGTAGAGCAGACTGCCGTCCCAGGGCATCTGGGGGTGATCCCAGGCGACACAGGCAACCTGATCGCCAGAGGGATGCCAGACCGGCCACATATAGAAATCATGACCGGTTAAGAGGCGTTGGGGCCATTGCCGGCCCCGGGCGTCAACCAGGGCGACGCAATCCTCATCCTCGTAGGTATGGACAAACAGCAGCCAGCGGCCATCGGGGGAGCAGGCCGGCGCGGCGGCGGCGCCGAAGGCCGGGGTGATCGGGCGCGGGCGGCCCCCGGCCAGGCTCTGGCGAAAGAGCCGCCCGGAACTGGCCTCGGCAAAAAAGACCGTGCCGCCACTGACACAAAACTCGCCGCCGCCGTAGCCAACCCGCCCACGCACGCTCAGATCGCCGGGCGTCAACTCGCGGGGCGCGTCGGCGGAGGCGCTATCGGCGCACCACAGACTGCCGCGGCCATCGCGCGACTCCAGCCAGACAACGTGACGCCCGTCGCTATCCCACTGCACATCGTCGAAACGCAGCGCAGCGGCCATCGCGCGGGGCGTGAAGGGACTCGGCCAGAGGCCGAAAGGGGACGCGGGAGGCATAGACGATCGCTCCGCTTTCATCCCACAGGAATGCAAAAAGGTTGTTCCTGGGAGGGCTGCGCCCTCCCAGACCCTCCCACCGGGTGGGGGGTGGGGAAACCAGGTTTCCCCGGCCCCTCTCTTCAGCGTGCAACCGCTGGAAAGGCCCTGCTGCGCTTACAACGCGGACCACCAGGCATAGTGCGCCCAGGGCTGCGCGGGATAGACCTTCTGCGGGCGAAGGGGATTGATACGCACCGGCACCACGGCGCCAATGCGCATCCAGCCAAGACCATCCTCCTCCACGATCCAGTCTACCCGCGCCTCATAGGGGCGACCATTGGGCGGTTGGACCCACAGCACCAGATTGAGTTCGGCGGCGCGCAGCAGGATCTGGCGCTTCAGATTGCCATGCTGGACAATGCGCAGCACCTCGGCGCGGGCGGGCACAGCTTTCGCCAGGTCGGCTTCCGCAGCCCGTTGCGCCTCACGAACCTCAGCTTCGCGCCGGCGCACAAACGCATAGATCGGGAGCGTCAGCACCGCGGCGATGAGCGGGATGGCGCGAAAGGCCACCTGATCGGGGGCGACGGTGACCACCACGCCCTCGGCGGTCATACAGCGATAGTGGAGGCCCTGGATACGCGGACCGGGTTCGAGGGTGCCTGCGCAGACAAGCGGACCGGCGACCCGACCCAGATCGGGGAACACGGTGAGACTGAGGGTGCCGAGGACGAAGCCGAGGACCAGTGAGAGAAAGCAACGACCAACCATAGGACGGCTCCGCGAGTGGTAAGGCTGGTTGTAACGTTACATAAATCGTACCAGACCTGCATTACCAGCACAAGACCATTGCAGAGGGTGCGCAAAG
>DAOTYR010000662.1:0-8174 GCA_034434655.1 Chloroflexaceae bacterium | reverse complement strand
ACCGTTCCGATGAGGCGCGGCAGGCGTAGCCCACCGCAGTCGGAACAGAAGGCGATGCGGGGAGGCTCTGCCTCCCCGCACCCCCTCCAACCGTCCGTAGCGCGCGTGTGAGTAATGCTTAGTTAGTAGTTGACGCCATTGTAGGTCAGGAAGCGATCGTCGGTTGCCGTATTGTTGAGCTGGTTGACGATGCACACGACCGGCGTGGCCGGGCTGGTAGTCACAACACCGCTACCGACATAGCGCTCCGGGAAAGTGCTTTGCAGTTCGTTGAAGGCCGCGCCGGCGGCAACGCTCCGCGTTACGGGCGGCGGGTTAAAGGAACCCACCGTGTTCGGGGTGTAGGTGAGGGTAATGTTCACCGCGCCAGAGCCGAGGTGGCGGCACTGGACGCCGGAGAAAAAGCCGCCATTGCGGGCCATCAGCAGCGGGAGGCTGACCTTGTCGGTAGCCGAGGTGCTGCTGATGCCCTCGTAAGCCGTGCCTGAGTTCGAGGACAACTGGTTGACCACGACCACAACTTCGCCGCCGCTGGCGCTCACCGTGGCCGAGCCGATGTAACGGTCGGCGCCGTTCTTGATGAAGACCGCGCTGCCCCCCGGCTGCAGCGTCACGCTATCATTGGTCAGAGAAGCCCCGCCCGTCAGGTTCGGGCCGTAGGCAATGTTGACTGTTGCCGGAGTGGTGCCCGAGTTCTGCACTGAAATGCCGGTGAAGAAGCCGGCGTTCGCTTGCTGGATGAGAGGCAGGATCACGTCGTTCGAGCCGCTGGCGAAGCCACTGTACGACAGCAGCGTTTTCCGAGAACCCGTTCCGGTCTGGTTGACCACCACGGCCAGGGGCTGGTTGCCGGTGACCACCGCCGAACCGATAAACACGCTACCCAGCTCGTTCTGTCCTGCCTGGTCGAAAATGGCGGAGGCGCCGGGGGCAATAGTCCGGGCGGGAGTTGTGAAGCTGTTACCCGTGCCGGGATTGGGCGAGAACTGCACCGTCACACTTGCCGGCGCCGTTCCGGCATTCTGCACCGCGAACCAGGTGGTGAAGCCGCTATTGTTGCGCATGATCAGCGGCAGGCGGACCGTGTTCGACGGCTGCGCGATGCCCAGGACCGACTCGCTGTAAGCGAAGTTGTTGCCGCTGATGTTCAGGATGGCCGCGATCTGCTGGTCGGCGCTGATCACTGCCGAACCCTGGAAGCCAGGGCTAACGTTGGGCACGGGGAAATAGGTCTTACTAGCGTTTGCAGGGATGCTTTCGCTGATTGTTCCTGCGTTGCTGCCATCAGGGTTGTACAGTTGTACCGAAACATTGGCGGCTGCTGTGCCCAGGTTCTGCACCTGAAACCCGGTCGCCCAGCTAATGCCCTGCTGTGCGGCGACCCGCCTGGCCGGCATCAGCGCGAGACCGAGCGCAAACAGGATGGCGCAGACAAGAGGTAGGGTGACGAACTTGCGAGACATGGCGATCCTTTCCTTTGTGTGATGTATGGCTGCTTTCTCCAGGTATCCTGCGTGGGTCGTGAAGGCCTAGACCCGCGTAGGATTGCCCGGCATCGCCATCATAACAACGCATGAAGGGCGCCGTCTATACCTCGCATGGGGCACCGCGCTAACGCTTTGCGGGTATTTTCGGGCATACTCCCAGGATTCAGGGGCGAATAACCCAGAAGTAGTAGTACCCAGGTCCTGGGAGCAGCCTGCCTCTTCTTACGTGAACATAAGCCCTCGGCGAGGGGTATGGGCAAACCCGGTTTCCCCATACCCCCACCTGGTGCGAGGATCTGGAAGGGCTGCGCCCTCCCAGGAAGAACTTTTTTCACCCCGTTCGGTGTGCGGCGGAGCCGCATGGATGGCTGAGGTGACCATCGTGCGCAGGGTTCAGCCCCCCTCCCAGCATCCCCCCGCTGGGGGGAGGAGCCGGGTTCCCACCCCCAGCGGGGGAGGGTCAGGGTTGGGAGGACTACACTCTCAATCAGGGGTATGGGGAAACCTGGTTGCCCCATACCCCCCACCCGGTGGGACGGTTTGGGAGGGCGAAGCCCTCCCAAGAAGAGCGTGCTGCCCCCCTCCCAGCCCCCCCCCGCCGGGGGGAGGTGCGCGGTTCCCTTCACGGCAACCTGACGCACTCACGCTCGAGGACGAGCAACCCGTCACGGTCGAGATCGGCCACCAGTCCCCGCAGCCAGGCCTCATCCGCGGCGGCGTAGTCGGGTTTGAGGCGCGGGCCAAGGTCGGCCAGGGGCAGGGCGGCTCCAGGGGGGAGGGCGCGCAGCGCGTCAATCACCCGGCCCCGGTACCAGCGGCGCGAGCCGGCGTAGGGTTCGGCCTTGCGCTCGGCAAGGCGCCGCGCCGCCAGCGGGGGCGCGGCGGCGGCCATGGCCCCTACCAGCGCCGCGTCGGCGGCGGCGCGGGCGGCGTAGGCGCGGCAGGCGGGCCGCAGGGGGCAGCGGGGGCAGGCGGGGGTGGCGGCGGTGCACACCAGGGCGCCCAGTTCGATCAGCGCCTGGTTCCAGGCCCAGCCACGGCCCGGCGGCATCAGCGCCGCGCCCAGGGCCAGCAATGCGCGGTCGCTCACCCCGCCGGTCGTCTCGTCGGGGCCCATGCAGGCGCGCCGCAACACCCGGCGGATGTTGGTGTCGAGGAAGGCCACGTCCTGCTCAAAGGCGAAGCATGCCACCGCCCCCGCGGTGTAGGGGCCGATGCCGGGGAGACGCCGCAGCGCCGCCACCTCGCGGGGGAAGACCCCACCGTGCTCCTCCCCAATGACGCGCGCGGTCCGTTGCAGGTTGACGGCGCGGCGATTGTAGCCCAGGCCGGCCCAGAGGCGGATCACCTCCGCCGTGGGCGCGCCGGCGAGCCGTTCGAGGGTGGGAAAGGCCTCCAGGAAGGCGTGGTACCTGGGGATGACCCGCTGCACCTGGGTCTGCTGGAGCATAACCTCGGAAACGAGGACGTGGTAGGGGTCGCGGGTGCGACGCCATGGCAGGTCGCGGGCGTGACGCGCGAACCAGGCGAGCAGCGCCTCGATCATCGCCGGAGGCATACGCAGCTAATCCCCTGCCGCCTTCACCCCACTCTCGCGGCGGGCCTCGATCACATCGCTGATGCGATTGAGGCGGTCGAGAATTGTGGCGAGCTGGCTGACACTCTGCAGGGAGAGCACCACGTGCAGCACGGCGCGCCCGGCGCGGCGCGTCTGGCCCTGTTCCACCTTCTCGATATTGATGCCCGCCTCGGCGATAACATTGGAAATATCGCGCCAGAGACCCACGCGATCCCACGACTCGATGCGAATGGGGACGGGGTAGCCGCGCGGTTGTTGCCCGCCCCAGGTCACGTCAATCAGGCGGTTGCGGTCGCGCTCGTTGACGATGGTGCGGCAATCGGCGCGATGCACCGTGATGCCGCGTCCGCGGGTGACAAAGCCGACAATCGGCTCGCCCACGACGGGGTTGCAGCACCTGGCCAGGCGATGGTAGACCGTGCCCACGCCCACTACCTGCACGCCCACCGGCTGATTGCGCCCGGTAACGGGCGTTTGCGGCAGGTCGAACGACGGATTGGTCGCCCGCTGCTGCTCTTCCTGCTCGGCGAGAGCCTTCTGGGCCACGGTGCGCGCGGTAATCTCGCCGGTGCCGATCTGGTGGAAGAGATCCTCGACCGATCGCGCGCCCGCCAGATCCGCCAGGTGATCGAAACTCACCGTCAGACCCAGCCGCTTGACTTCCTTCTCCAGCAGATCACGACCGGCGGCGATATTCTCTTCGCGCTCGGCGCGGCGGAAGAAGCGCTTGATATGGTTACGGGCGCTCGGCGTTTTCACGAAGTTGAGCCAGTCGCGGCTCGGTCCCTTCGAGGACTTCGAGGTCATAATATCGACGATCTCGCCGTTCTGCAGGCGATAGTCGAGGGGGACGAGGCGACCGTTCACCTTTGCGCCGATGCACTTATGGCCCACCTCCGAGTGGATATGGTAGGCGAAATCAACTGGCGTCGAACCCTCGGGCAGATCGATGATCTTGCCTTTGGGCGTAAAGACGTAGACCAGTTCTTCAAGTTCGGGCTTGAGGCTCTCGACGAACTCGCGGGCATCGGTCAACTCGATGCGCCAGGAGATCAACTCGCGCAGCCACTTGATTTTGGCTTCATAATTCTGATCGCTGCGCTGGCCAAAGCCCTCCTTATAGCGCCAGTGGGCGGCAATGCCATGTTCGGCGACGTTGTGCATGTCCTCGGTGCGGATCTGCACCTCGCAGTAATGGCCGCCGGGGATGATCACCGTCGTATGCAGCGACTGGTAGCTGCTCTCCTTGGGCACGGCGATATAATCGTCGAACTCCGAGAGCACCGGGGTCCACATACTATGCACCAGGCCAAGGACGCGGTAGCAGGTGCCCTTGGCGCGGTCAGGGTCAGACTCCTGCACGATCACGCGGATGGCGAGCTGGTCGTAGATCCGCTCCAGCGGAACGCCCTTGCGCTCCATTTTGCGCCAGATGGAGTAGATATGCTTGGGGCGGCCGGTGACCTGCGCGCGGATGCCCTCCTTCTCCAGGGCCTCCTTCATACGCTTGATGACGCGCTGAATGATCCGTTCGCGGGCCTCCTTGCGCATGGCCAGGCCCGCCGAGATCTCCTGGTAGCGCTCGGGATAGAGCGTCTTGAAGGCCAGATCCTCCAGTTCGGACTTGACCTGCCACATGCCCAGGCGGTGGGCCAGCGGGGCATAGATATCGAGGGTCTCGCGGGCCACGCGGCTCTGCTTGAGCGGAGGCATGGCGCTCAGGGTGCGCATATTATGCAGCCGGTCGGCCAGTTTGATCAGAATGACGCGCGGATCATCGGCGGTGGCGATGAACATCTTGCGGTAGGAGCCGGCCTGAAGCTCCTCCTTGGTCTTGTTCTCCAGCCCTGACAGCTTGGTGACGCCATCAACCAGGTGGGCGATGGTTTCGGAGAAGAACCGCTCGATGACCTCCAGGCTCACGCCGGTATCTTCGACCACATCGTGCAGCAGCGCGGCGGCGACCGACTCGGCGTCCAGACGCAGGTCGAGAATAATCGCCGCGACGGCGACCGGGTGGTCAATGTAGGGTTCGCCACTCTGCCGGTACTGGCCGCTATGGGCAATCGCGGCCAGGGCATAGGCGCGGCGCACGAGGTCGGTATCGGCGTCGGGGAGGTAAGATTGGAGCCGGGCGATCAACGCCTCGACGGTGGGGCTGTGGTAGGCGTTGAGGTAGGCGGCGCGCACGCTCTCCAGACTGGCGTCGGGCTGCTCGTGCTTGCGCAGATGTTCGACAATCGACTCGATGAAGGGGTGCTGGAGGAGGGGGTGGTGGCTCAGTGTCGCGGCTTCGGCGGGTTCTTCGCGCGGCTGCGGCGCAGGACGGCGCGGCCCTCCCACGGCGCCCTGGGGCGCCAGACTGGTGGCTTGCGTGACGGGTTGCCCGCCGACGACAATGGCGGTATCGGTGTCCATAGCCGCACTTCCTCTTGCTTTGGGAGCGCGAGGCGACGGATCGAGGTCGTCTCGCTCTGGGCAGCCACGTGGCCCCCCTCCGCTGATCACGAACGCGGTCGGCGTGTACCGCCCGACCGCGCCTGAACCTCTCGCGATCCTCCGCGACCGCAACGTATGCGCAGATGATTGATTTACAGCATAGCACCGCGGCGATCGCTTGTCAAGGCAAACGTCAGGCGCGGGTGTTCGCCTTTCTCCTGGGAGCGCGGGCAGTTTGCCCGCGGAGACGCGACGCGGGCCGGCCGCCCGCGCTCCCGGGCCGTTTGCATCGGGCGGTGTGCAGCGCAGCCGCATGGACGGCTACCGTCCGCAGGAGGGTTTGGGAGGGCGCAGCCCGCCAGCAGGGGTCCGGGGAAACCCGGTTTCCCCAGACCCCCACCCGGTGGGAGGGTCTGGGAGGGCGTAGCCCTCCCAGGAACAATCTTATGTTCATCCCGTCGGGGTGCGGCGCAGCCGCATGCACGGCTACCGTGAACATCGGCTGCTGGAGCAGGGGTGTGGGGAAACCCGGTTTCTCCACGCCCCTGCCCCCGGAAGGGTGAGGGCGCAGCCCGCGAGCAGGGGTGTGGGGAAACCCGGTTTCCCCACACCCCCACCCGGTGGGAGGGTCTGGGAGGGCTACGCCCTCCCAGGAAGAATCTTTTTTCATCCCGTCGAGGTGCGGCGCAGCCGCATGGACGGCCAACGTGAAAACGGTCCTTCGGCGAGGGGTGTGGGGAACGCCGGGTTTCCCGGTCACGCCTGCCGCTGGAGGCGGGCGTACAACTGGCGGCGCAGGGCGGTGAGCCGCTCCCGGCAGGCCGGATCGTTGAGCGTCTCGAGCGACATCAGCAGGGCGTCCTCGCCATTGTCGGTGTAGTAGCGGCGGCGGGTGCCCACGACCGTAAAGCCATATTTGAGGTAGAGACGCTGGGCGGCGTCGTTGCTCACCCGCACTTCCAGGGTGATCATAGCGGCGCCAAGCTCATAGGCCTGATCAATCAGGCCCGTGAGCAACAGTTCGCCAACGCCGCGGCGGCGATGGGCCGGATCCACGGCGATCGTGGTGACGTGGGCCTCGTCCGCGCTGAGCCAGAGGCCGCCGTAGCCGACGATGGGGGCGGAGGCTGCCGTGTCGGGGGGGGCCGGTTGAGCCACGAAGGCCCCGAACAGTTGCGAAAGGAAGCCGGAGCGCCGCGCGGGCGCGGGTGAGGTGATCTGCGGCGGGGGCGTTGGACTGGCGCGGGCGACGAGGTAGCGGCAGCGCTGGGTATCACGGAGCTCGCGGCGGTAGGTGTTGGCCGACCAGGGGATTGGGAAGCTCTGGGCCTCGATCCGCTGGACGGCGGGAATATCTTCCTCCGTCATTGGCTCGGTGAAATAGTACATCGTCTAACGTGAAAATAGGCTGCTCACCTACGCGCATGCGGCGCTGACCCCCCTCCTAACCTCCCCCCGCTGAGGGGAGGCGCCGGACTCCCTCCCCCCAGCGGGGGGAGGGCTGGGGAGGGGGGCCGTCACCTTGCCTGCGGAGACGTGACGCGGGCGGGCCGCCCGCGCTCCCAGGCGATGTTCATCGGGCGTTGTGCGCGAATCGCACGGACGGCTGAGGTGACCATCGCGCGCAGGGTTCAGCCTCCCTCCCAGCCTCCCCCCAGCGGGGGGAGGCGCCGGGTGCCCGCCCCCGGCGGGGGAGGGTCAGTGAAGGGGCTATCACCGTGCCCGCGGAGCCGCGATGCGGGCGGGACGCCCGCGCTCCCAGGTCGTGTGCATCGCGGCGGTGTGCGCCATGCGCATGACCGTCTCACGTGAACATCGGCTGCTGGAGCAGGGGCATGGGGAAACCCGGTTTCCCCATGCCCCCACCCGCGGGAGGGTGTGGGAGGGCTACGCCCTCCCAAGAAGCATGTTCATCCCGTCGGTGTGCGGCGCGAGCCGCATGGATGGCTAAGGTGAAGATGGGCGGCTGGGGGACGCAGGGCCGCGCCGGTGCCGCGGCGCTACAGGGGCCGGGCGCCGTTCGGGTCAACCACAAACAGGCTCTGATAGGCCCCGTCCTTGCCGAAGCCGCCGCCGGTCTGGAAGACGCCGGTAACCTCGACCGCACCCCAGACGTAGCTATTGTTCGGCCCCAGGTTGAGCAGGGCCGACTGATCAGGCGGAAAGCCCTCCATCCAGATCGGATCGCCCAGGGGTTGGGGACTGGAGCCGTCTTCCTCGGTGCTGATCCCTTCGGCGAGCACGTAGATCACCCCGTTCCAGAAATAGTAGCCCTGGGTGGTGACCGTCTGGCCGTTGTAGCGCTCCGGATTACGCTGCAGTTCAAAGAAAGAGACCTTGCCCTCGCCGAGAGGACGGTCGTCAATGCGCTGCTCCACGCGGCGCACCCGTTCGATCGGTTCGGCGCTCTTGACATTGAGCTGGTACTGGTACTGGCCGCCGGGGCCGTAGCCGCCGGTCGCCGAGAACTCGCCGCGCACGCGCACAAAGCCATAGACCGCGTCACCCGGACGGTGAAGGTGTTCGGTGACTTCGGCGGGAAAGCCTTCCAGCCAGATCGTATCGCCTAGCGGCTGGGCATCGAGACCATTGTCGAGGGTGCTGACCCCCAGGGCCAGCACCGAGATGGACGGATCGCCGGGGCGCCAGACATAGGCGCCGTCAACGGT
>DAOTYR010000661.1:0-1607 GCA_034434655.1 Chloroflexaceae bacterium | reverse complement strand
CACGGTGACGGCCCCCCTCCCCAGCCCTCCCCCCGCTGGGGGGAGGCAGTCCGGCGCCTCCCCCCGGCGGGGGGAGGTTAGGAGGGGGGGTCAGCGCCGCATACGCGTAGGTGAGCAGCCTATGTTCACGGTAGCCGTCCATGCCGCCGGGCGGCACACCGCCCAATGAACCCGGGGGTATGGGGGAACCTGGTTCCCCCTTTTTCACGTTAGCCGTCCATGCCGCGGGGCGGCACCCCGCCCGCGGCAAACGACCCGGAAGCGCGGACGACCCGTCGGCGAGGGCCCCCGGCGGGCGCGACGCTCGCCCCTGGTGGGCCGCAGGCCGGCGAGAGGCCCACCCCACGCGCCGGGCTCCTGGTTACGTCCATTCGGTACAATCAACACATTGATCGCCCAGGCTTGCAGAGGAACACCGTAATGGCCCGCCAACTCTATCAACTCTCTCACGTTCAGGAGGCCTTTGCCGCGCGCATCCGCCACAAAATCCAGGAACGTCGGGAGCAGTGCCAGGATCAGGCCGACAACATCCCTCTCCTCGGCTGGCTCCTCCGTCCGTTGCACGGCATAGCCTTCGACGTTCAAGAACGTCGCAAGCAACAGCGTGGCGAACATGGTGAACACGCCGTTCTCAGCACCCTGCTCCGCTGGTTGGCGGATTCCTGGTGCATCTTTCATAATGTGGTCGTCGAACCACAACCCGATGAGTTCGCCCAGATCGACCTGCTCCTGGTCGGCCCCGCAGGGGTGTTCCTCATTGAGACGAAGGCCTGGCGCGGTTCCTACAAAGGCTACCGCGACGCCTGGCAGCAGCGTGAGGGTCAAAACTGGATCAAGGTGGCAAGCCCAACCTCGCAGGTGCAGCGCCAGGCACGCCTGCTGGCCTCATGGTTCGCGCAGCAGCGTTCGCTGGCGCTACCCGATCCGGCGGCGAGCTTCATTACGCCGCTTGTCGTTTTTACGCAGCCCCAATGGCTCCGCGTGTCTCAGTGCTCGGTTGCGGTCTTCGAGGGCACCCGTCCACTTATACGCTTTTTGCAGGCGCAGCCGGATGATGCGCTGACGGTGAGCCAGGTCGAGATGATCTGCGATCTTATCATCCGCTCGCCAACCCCGGTGTTCGCGTCACCTCAGCCGGAGCCAGCGCCCAGGCCGGCGCAGTCTCGCGCCGACCGGCCAGTGGCGCATGAGCCGGTCGATCGCGCCGCGGCAGTAGCGACGTCCGGTCCAGCGCCAGCCGGGCCGGAAGCCAGCTCGAGGACGCCGCCGAGCTGCCCGAACTGCGGCGTCACGATGGTGCTCCGCACCGCGCGGCAGGGCGCCAACGCCGGCAACCAGTTCTACGGCTGTCCCAACTTCCCGCGCTGTCGCGCGGTGCTGCCGCTGGTCTCGCCCTCAGGTCATTGCTCTGACACGGAGTCGTCGCGCGGGCGGGGATGACGTGATGGGGTGCTTCGGTTGGGGGCGGTGGTGCGGGGAAACCGGGTTTCCCCGCACCCCGACCCACGGGGGGCTGGGGGAACCGGGGTTACCCAGCCCCCCCCCCGGTGGGAGGGGTTGGGAGGGCGCAGCCCTCCCAAGAACAAACGTATGTTAATTACGGCGGT
>DAOTYR010000660.1:0-5920 GCA_034434655.1 Chloroflexaceae bacterium | reverse complement strand
GCCCAGTCAGCCTCGGTGTGGCGGGCGTCCTTCACCTCGAGGTAACGCAGACGATCGCGGTCGTAGCCGCGCGCCTGCAGCAGGCGCCGCAGCCGGCGCGCGGTTCTTTGCATCTCCGGCTGCTCCCCCGTGCCCACATCGAGGTAGATCCGCCCCGGCGCATGGCTGGTGGCCGCCAGATAGGCGAACATGGCCCCATTGGCGAACCAGAGCGACGGGCTGAGGGCCCCGGCCATGCCGAACACATCGGGCCGGCGGAAAAGGGCGTAGAGGCTGATCAGGCCGCCGAGCGATGAACCGATGATCGCCGTGTGCTCCGGTTCGGGCCGGGTGCGGAAGCTCCGGTCAATGTGTGGTTTAAGCGTGTCGGTGATGAAGGCCAGGTAGGCGTCGCCCAGGCCCACGCCGTTCTCGGGACCGGCGAAGGGACTGTACTCGACCAGACGCCGCTCGCCCATATTGGCGATGCCCACCACAATCGCCTCGATGCCCTTGCGAGCCAGGGCTTCCATCGTCTCGTCCACCTGCCACTCCACCCCGGCATAACTGGTGGCCGCGTCGAAGAGGTTCTGCCCATCGTGCATGTAGAGCACGGGGTAGCGCCGCATGCCCTCGTCGTAACCAGGCGGCAGATAGACGCCGATATCGCGGCGGTTGTCCAGTTGCGGGCTGGAAAAGGCGGCGATGGTGATCAGGTTGCCCACCACCGTGCGCGCCTCGGGGGGCGGACCGCCCAGCAGCGGCGCGGTGGCGGGGGGCGCCGCGGTTTCCACCCGGCCGTAGCGCGCCGCCCAGGCCGGACCGTCCTGGCTCAACACCGCCACCGAACGGCCCTGCAGCGGGTACGCGCCGCCCGGCGGCAGCGGCGGCAGATCCTCGCGCCCCTCGGGGGCGCCGCTGTCCAGCAGCGGCATCCACGGAGGACCGCCGTCCACGCCGGGGAGAACGAAGTCCAGGGGCTCGTGGTAGGCGTTGAAGAGCAGCAGCAGCACATCGTCGCGCAGCAGGTGGCCCTGGGCGTCGAACTCTTCCATCAACTGCCCGTTGAGCAACAGCCCCACGCAGCGCACCAGACCGTCGGTCCAGTCATCGTCGCTCATCTGCTGACCATCGGGGCGGTACCATTCGATGTCGCGCACCCCCTCGCCGTGGATCTCGCGCCCCTGGAAGAAGGTAGCGCGGTGCAGCACCGGGTGGGCCTTGCGCATGGCGATCAGGCGCCTGGTCCACTCCAGCATCGCCCGGCCATCGGCGTCCAGATCCCAGCCCATCCAGGCCACGGGGTTGTCCTGGCAGTACACATTGTTGTTGCCGCCCTGGGTGCGCCCGCGCTCATCGCCGTGGAGGATCATCGGCACGCCCTGGGAGAGCAACAGGGTGGCCATGAGGTTGCGCTGCTGCCGCAGGCGCAGGGCGTTGATCTGCGGATCGTCGGTGGGGCCTTCGACGCCGCAGTTCCAGGAGTTATTGTGGCTCTCGCCGTCGTTGTTATGCTCGCCGTTGGCCTCGTTATGCTTCTCGTTGTAGCTCACCAGGTCGCGCAGGGTGAAGCCATCGTGGGCGGTGATGAAGTTGATCGAAGCGTGGGGACTCCGCCCGCTCTGCTGGTACAGGTCGGAGGAGCCGCTGAGACGGTAGGCCAGCTCGGCCACCTGCGCCTCATCGCCCTTCCAGAAGCGGCGCACCGTGTCGCGGTATTTGCCGTTCCACTCAGCCCAGTTCACCGGGAAATTGCCCACCTGGTAGCCCCCGGGGCCCACGTCCCACGGCTCGGCGATGAGCTTGACCTGGGCCAGCAGGGGGTCCTGCTGAATAGTATCGAGAAACGAGGAAAGCTGATTCCCCTCGTACAGGCCGCGCATGAGCGCCGCCGCCAGGTCGAAGCGAAAGCCGTCCACGTGCATTTCGCTCACCCAGTAGCGCAGGCTGTCCATCACCAGTTGCAATACCCGTGGGTGAACGATGTTCAGGGTATTGCCGGTGCCGGTGTAGTCCATGTAGTAACGCTCGTTGCCGGGCACCAGGCGGTAGTAGGCGGCATTGTCAATCCCGCGGAACGAGAGCGTCGGCCCCATGTGGTTGCCCTCGGCCGTATGGTTGTAGACCACATCGAGGATGACCTCGATACCGGCGGCGTGCAGGGCCTTGACCATCTGTTTGAACTCGCGCACCTGATCGCCGGGGTGGGCGCAGCGGGAGTACTGGGTGGCGGGGGCAAAAAAATTGATCGTATTGTACCCCCAGTAGTTGCTCAGCCCTTTCTCGATCAGCAGCCGGTCATTGGTAAACTGGTGCACCGGCAGCAACTCAATGGCGGTGACGCCCAACTCCTGCAGGTAGCCGATGATCGCCGGATGGGCCACGGCGCTGTAGGTGCCGCGGATCTCGTCGGGGATCTCGGGGTGCAGCATCGTCAGGCCCTTGACGTGGGCCTCGTAGATGATGCTGTCGTGGAGCGGGCGGTCGGGTCGCTCGTCGCCGCTCCAATCGAAGGTGGGGTCAATCACCACGCAGCGCGGCACGTAGGGCGCGCTGTCGCGCTCGTCGTAGGAGCAATCTTCGTCGGGGTGCAAAATGGTATAGCCAAAGGCGGCATCATGCCAGCGAATGTCGCCGTGGAGGGCCCTGGCATAGGGGTCGATCAGGAGTTTGTGCGGATTGAAGCGGTGGCCCCGGGCCGGCTCGTAGGGGCCGTGGACGCGGTAGCCGTAGAGCTGGCCGGGCCGCAGATGGGGAATGTAGATGTGCCAGACGAGGTCGGTCTGCGTGGTGAGCGGCACACGCACCGCCTCGCGGGGCGCGTCGGGGGAGTCGAAGAGACAGAGTTCAACTGCGGTCGCATATTCGGAGAAGAGGGCGAAATTGACGCCCGATCCGTCCCACGTGGCCCCAAGGGGATAGGGCAAGCCGGGGCGCGTTGTTGTCACAGCACTTCCTCGCGATGGTGATGATCCTCACCCCTTCCCCAACCTCAGGCCCGGCGCGGCAGCAGAGGGATGAGGAGCGGCATCCGGCTGCACGGTGGAGGGAATGGGGAAACCAGGTTTCCCCGTTCCCCTGCCGGATCATGATCCATTGTAACACCGGCTGTGTGTGGCGTACGCAGCCGCAACGGGATGCGCCGGTTCGCACCCCGGCGACGGGCGCGGCTCCACCGGCCCGATCCGCGGCTCGACCCGTGCTATACTGAGGCGCGCATCAATGACGCGAGGATCGCAACCTGGGGAAACGTGGCGCCTCCGCCCCGTTCACCGTGAGAGCACCGCCTATGACCGATCTCCTCGGCCAGATCGTGGGCAGCTATCAACTCGAAGCGCTCCTCGCGACCGGCCCCACGGGGCCGACCTACTCCGCCCGTCACGTGCAACTGCGGCGGCTCTGCCACCTGAAGGTATTCGACCCGGCGCTGATCGCCGACCCCGCGCTTCGCGCGCGGCTATTCGAGAGCCTGCGGCGCGTCGCGGCGCTCCGCCACCCCAATCTGCTCACGGTGTACGACCTGGGCGAGGCGCAGGGGCGCGTCTTCGTCGCCAGCGAGGCGCCCGCGGGCGGAACCCTGCGCGCCCTGCTCCAGCAGGTGCGCGGCATGCGCGCCCGTCTGAGCATTGCCGGCGCCCTCGCCCTGGCGCGCCAGGCCGCCGAGGGGCTGGGCCACGCCCACCGCGCGGGCATCGTCCACGGCGCGCTGCGCCCCGAGGCGCTGCGCCTGAGCGCCGCCAGCGAACGGGCCACCCTCAAGGCGGGCGACCTGGGGATCGCCCCGGTGCTGCCGGTCGAGGCCACCGCTGCGCCGGCCTACCTCACCCCGGAGCAGGCGCGGGGCGATCCGCCCGACGCCCGTAGCGACGTGTACAACCTGGGGACGCTGCTCTACGAGTTGCTGGTCGGGGTCCCGCCCTTCAACCTGAGCGACCTGGATCGCGCCGCCGAGAAGCACCTGCGCGCCCGGCCCGTGCCCCCGCGCCTGGTGCGCCCGGAGATCCCCGCCGCCCTCGAGACGATCGTGCTGCGCTGCCTGGCCAAGGCGCCCGGGGAGCGCTTCGCCCACGCCGCCGATCTGGCCGAGGCCCTGCGCCAGCTAGAGGCCGCCCTGACCCCCGTGGGGCCCCCGGTGCCCGCTCCGCCCGCGCCGGAACCGCTCCTCAGCGGCTTGCTGGAGACCCCGCCGCCCGCGCCGGAACCGCTCCTCAGCCGCTTGCTGGAGACCTCGCCGCCCGCGCCGGGTGTTCGGGCCGGGCCACTCGTCAGCGTCATCCCCGAGCGTGAGCGCGTCGAACTGACCCCCGGACAGCCCACAGTTGTCGCGGCCCAGGTCCACCATCGCGGCCCCGGCGTCGAGCGGTTCAGCTTGAGCCTGGAGGGCGTGCCCGCCGGGTGGATCAGCGCCGCCGATCCCCCGGTTGAACTCGGCCCCGACGTCCAGGCGCGCCTGACACTGCTCATCACCGTGCCCGCCGACCATCGCCACCCCGCCGGCGAGTACCCGGCGTTGCTCCGCGCGCGCGCCGCGACCGCGCCGGAGCGCGAGGCCACGACGCGCATTGTCTGCTCGGTGCGGCCCTTCGTCGCGCCGAGTATCGCCATCACCCCCGAACGGGCCAGCGGTCGCCTGGAAGGCGAGTACAGCCTGACCCTCCGCAACGATGGGAACACCGCGGCGACATTGCTGCTGAGCGCCGAGGACCCCGGTCACCTCCTGGCCTACGAGTTCGGGCAGGAGCGTGTGCGCCTGGACCCCGGCCAGAGCGCCAGGGTGCCGCTCACCGTGCTGGCCCCGCGGCGGCTGTTCGGCGGCCCCGAAACGCTGCGCTTCAGCGTCTTCGCCGAGAGCGACGAGGCCCGTCCGGTCGAGGCGCGGGCCGCGTTCACCCGCGTGGCGCTGCTGCCCCTCTGGGCGCCCCTGGCCGCCGCCGGTCTGATCGCCCTGGCCTTGCTCGCGGGACTGCTGTTCAACAACCTGCCGGGCGGCGCCCCGCCCCCGCCCGCCACGCCCACCATCGCCCTCTCGCCGCAGCCCGGCGCGCCGCAAATCGCCTATTTCACCGTCAACCCGGAGGTGGTGGCGCCGGGCGAGCCGGTGACCGTCGCCTGGGACGTGCGCGGCGCGGAGCGGGTGCAGATTGACCGGTTCGGCGACGTTCCCCCGCTTGGCGAACGCTCCTTCCGCCCGGAGAGCACCACCGACTTCCGCCTCGTCGCCCGCGCCGGCGACAAAGAGACCATCGCCGTCCAGCGCGTGCTGGTGGCCGCGGCCACCCCCACGCCCGAACCTACGACCATCCCCACGGAGGCGCCCGCTCCTACCCTGGCGCCCTCGGCCACCCCCGCGGCCCCGACGGCCACCCTGGCCCCCGCGCCAGGCTCCATCGCGCTGCTCGACCTGGCCTCCGCCGCCCGCTGGACGACAAGCGCCGGCCCCATTGCCTTCGGCGCGCCGCCAGGCAACCTCGAGGCGGGCGGCTGGGCCGACATCGCCAGCGAGAACCGGCTCGAAGACGGCAGCCTGGCCCCCATCGCGCTGCTGACCTTCCCGCCACAGGCGCCGGAGTCCGCGGTCGAAGGCAGGACCTTCATCGAGGCGCGTTTCGACCTGCCGCAGATCCAGGCGGGCCAGTTCTTCCTCGCCGCCATCGGCTTCGCCCGGGAAGCCCGCGGGCCGGGCATGGACGTGCTGGTCACCTTCAACAACGAGATCCTCTACGAGGGGAGCGTGCTGCCCGACGGCGCCCTGACGGCCATCAGCGCCGACCTGGCCCCCTTCGCCGGCCAGGAGGGCGACCTGGTGCTGCGCGTCAGTGCCGGGCGGGGCGCGGCCCAGGCCCTCTACTGGGTGCAGCCGCGGATTGATCGGCCCTAGAATCAATACCTTTCACATAACAGGACGTACGCGGTGGAGGGGTGCGGGGAGGCGCAGCCTCCC